>NZ_AZUN01000001.1:2100000-2392500 GCF_000527095.1 Methylomicrobium lacus LW14
CACTGGAATAAAGACGTGCGTAAAGCGCCGGCAAAGCGGCCATGGATCATCTCCAGGGTCCGTATCTGTCCGCGCCGAACCCCTCTTTCCTGACTACTGAAATCATAGGGTTTGATCTCGTCCTGCAGGAGAAACTCCTGGCTTACGCTTGCAAAACCGCCGTCCTCCACGCTTTCCAGCAACCCCTCAATTTCTTCCTGCGAAAGCCAATCTGCTGTGCTCATAATGGATTTTGCTTGCCCCATGAATTAAAAAGCCCTGCGTTGACCTGAAAGCTAAGTTTAAAAAATATAGTTCAAGTATAGACACTGACTTCGGAAAGCGACGGAAACGCGGCATCGAGCACAAATTGGCAATGCCGGGTTGACAACATAGGGTGAACTGAGCGGAGCCGAAGCCAACGGCAAAAATATCTACTCAGGATTCTGCTAATAATAACGTCCCTATACCATGCTGGTTCCCAACGTCAACGTTGGGAACCCATCTTGCCAAGCTCTAGCTTGGCAAGATGGGAAGCTGGAGCTTCCCTGACCGCATTCCCAAGCTGGAGCTTGGGAATGCGCGCGGAGCGCAACTGGCCGCGTTAGCCTATGGCAATAACGTAGATCATGAGCGTAATAACGGAAGTTATTTTTTATCAAATCCTTAAGAAAACTCTGATGGACAAGATCATTTTATGGCTGCTCAAAAATTTCAGACATCGTGAGATTTGTGCTAATGAATTTGCTCAACTGATCCTTGGCGCCCCTAAATGCTGTGAAATCTTCTTCTGGAAGTCCAATAATGTTGGATTCCTCATGAACGAGCTCCCTAAGAAATCTGATTTGAGACTTTACAAGATCCCGTGGATGACTCATGGCGGCGATCCGGTCTGAGCCCATAGCATAATTGTTCAATCGATCAGCGAGTTCTTGATCAAAGATTTTCAATGTGGGGTGTAAGTTCTTGAGCGTTGAAATCATGCCATCGATAGCAAAGGCAAAATTAGCAAAATTCTGCTCATTTTGGTCATTCTCAAAATACTGAAAAGCGATATGGCAGTTGGACATAGCCCCATAAAGAGTATTAATAGCTTTCGCTAAATGATGTTTTGGAGTCAGGCTTTCGTGCCATTTTGTTTCGACGATATCAATCAATTTGGCCCACATATTACCTCCTACAAGGTAGCGAATAATCAGCTAACGTCATCAGAGTGGCTCCCTTTATGCATTCCATCTCATTGGGCTTTCTCCGGCACGCGGAAAAGCATCTTGAATCGCGTGCCAAGTTATGAGCCCCAAAGAGAAGCTGGGAGTATTTGCAGGCCCGGCGAGACAAGCCATGAGGATTGTCTCGCCAAATCCGCAGTTTACGTCATGGTTTTAACCAAGCCATTCGAAAGAGTCATCCTTGTAAATCCGGCGCAAAACGGTAAAATCCGAATTCCACGGTAAAGTTTGTTTTTATCCGATTTCCGCTTTAATCGTGTGCTGCGAGCGGGTGATGCATCACGTCTTCTTGGGAAATCACTTCGACAGGCGTCGGTTTTCCTTCGACAGCGCGTTTGATCGCCAGCTTTGTGGCTTCATAGTTCCAGTCCTGGATTTTATTATTGTCCTGGGCATCCCAGTGAATATAGATACCCACGCAGATAAATATATCGTCAGCTTCTTCTATCGGTATTACTCCCTCTTTGACGCTATCGACCACAGCCTTGGCCACGCCGCGTTCTGCAGGTCCGAACATTTGGTTTACCTGCTTCTCGTTTTTTATTTCAACTTTGTTGAACAGTAAAGTATTGGGCTTAGCCATAAGATTGGGCGCGACCAACGCCAGTAAGGCATTATCGCCCCGTTTCTGATTAGTCAGCGTATTACAAAATGCAATTTCCGCGGCGCTGCCGCGCGGCCCCATCACCAAATCAACGTGAGCCATTTCATTACCTTCGCCGACCAGAGCTTCGCCCACCATTACTTTATCGATTTTTGGCATTTTCATGTTGGTTTCTCCTGTAAAAAACCTCAAATCAAAAGACAAACGCCTGACTTAATAATTCCCTTCCCTAGAAAATTCAGGCCCGATTGTGAACTTAATTGAAACGATTCTCATCGAAAATCTGTTAATAACTTCATTTATTTATCCTGAATCCGTGCTCTGATTTCATATTTACAATGAATTTCAAATAGTTAGACTCCAATTGAGAATCATTTTGGGTGAATGCAATTTGCGTCTATCCATCTGTTGTACAAAGAATTTTCATAAAGTGAGCACGGATTCAGGTATCTATGCCGCGAAAAACTCATGAATAATACACCTAAACTCATACTTGGCATATTGTCTTTGTTTTTTTGGTTTTCATCATTCTTTGTTTGGAAATACTTTGATACCAACAGGACTACAATAGCACAACCTGAAAGTGGGAGAGTCTATCCTTTAAACACACACGGCTCAATTGTATATCTTACTTCTGGAGAACACTACTTTCTGTACGCTCTAATTGTGTTTGGCATAGTATTTTTCTTGTTAGCTATTGTTTTTCATTTAATTGGAGGTAATCATCTGTAGTAAGTAGATATGCATAGATAACCAGGAAAAATGAGCCTGTATGATAGCTGGTTTTCGAGGGGTAAATGAAGTTTGTGAAGGGAGTGAGCGAAGCGGAAAGGCGTACGTTGCTGGATGCTTCCCGCTACGCACCGTGGCCGCGTTTCAGGCAGCGGGCGCATGCGGTTCTATTGAGTGGTAAGCACTACAGTTTAGCCCAGTTGTCGGACATATTTGCTGTAGATCGGGATACGGTGTCGGGATGGCTGAGGGCATGGGAGCAGCACGGTTTGCTAGGCCTTCGCGACCAAGACCACCCTGGGCGACCCCGCAAGGGGACGGAGGGCGACCGTGAATGGCTGTTCGAGGCGATCCAAGACGCGCCTCACCAACTTCGGGAATTGTGCGAGCAATTCCAGGAGCGGACGGCGTGTACCCTCTCACAGGACACGGTTCGACGCTGGTTGAAAGAAAAAGGCTGGAGGTGGAAGCGCTGCCGCCGCAGCCTGAAGGAAAGCGGATATTGACTGCCTTCCATGAGCACGAAGCGGCGGGAGATCTTGATGTGTTCTACCTTGATGAAAGCGGTTTTAGTTCCCGTTCCTGCGTGCCTTACGCCTGGCAACCCAAGGGCGAAACCTTGCGCCTACCCGCCAATGTGTCGGGCCGGACAAATGTCATCGGTTTCCTGAACCGGAACAATGAAGCCTATTTCCACACGGTGGACGGCTCGGTCACACACAAGGAGATCATGGAGGCGATGAACGTTTCCGTCCGCTTGCGCAGCCCTGAAAAGTTGACCATCGTCGTCATGGACAACGCTTCGGTGCATCGCAAAGCTGTGGAGGAGGCCAGCGGGGAGTGGTTGGGGTTTCGTGTCTGGACCTGGTTCCTCCCGACTTATTCGCCTGAACTGAATCCAATCGAGATATTATGGAAGAAAATCAAATACGAGTGGTTGCCCTGGGCCGCCTACCATTGTTTTGAAACGATGCGCTCTGCGTTAGGCGAAATTTTCGAAAATTTGGGTGGCAAATACCGGGTTAATTTTGCATAGGTACTTATTGCGTCACATGGCGTGAGAACTCCGGATGCTTTTTGGAAAGTTATTGCCGAGGAGAGGCGCAGAATGAACGCGCGATTGCGCGGATTATGCAAAGCACGATAAGCCGGCTTCATCATGGTTGGTGCCTGGCGGGTGCAATAAAAGTTAGGAACACAGGAGTCTCGGATTTAGTTTCGGTGGAATGCGAGATTTGTGTTCAATTTTGGATTTTGAACTTAACGTCGTTTGTTTTCTCATAGGAATAGGTATTTTTTTCATTTTGGAAAAACCGGTATCATTTTGTTAAGAATGGATAAAGAGAGGCATGCGCCATGTGTTCAAAACTTACCGAGGCTGCCAGCGTTCTTTCTGATAACAGTGTTATTCTGGAATCGACGATAACCTGTCCAGAGTGTGGGTATGCCGAACCAGAGATCATGCCTACTGATGCCTGCTTGTTTTTTTATCAATGCATGTCCTGCAAAACCCTGCTTAAGCCCAAGTCGGGCGATTGTTGTGTTTTCTGTTCCTATGGGTCTGTGACATGCCCACCCATGCAGCAGGGAAAGGTCTGCATTGAAGCCAAGGGTGAGGATAAACTGGTAATACAGAGTAAATAGTCTCCTGATCCCTGGCGAATTTTCGCAAGTCAGGATTATCCGTCAATAAAAAACACATGAGAGGGCACTATGAAAAAAATAGCATTAATAAGCGCGATTTTATTGAGTTTTCTAAGTTTTTCGGCCTTTGCTGAAGAGCATGCCGATGCGGCTTTGAATCATACCAAAATGGCGATTGAGCAGGGAAAAGCCGGGCATGGCCCGGTTTTGGTAGAACATGCCACTGAAGCATTAAAACATGCGAATGCGGCGGCCGGAGTCGCAACGGGTGAATCCAAGACGCATATGGACGCCGCCGTTAAATCACTGGAGTCGGCGATAGAGCACGGTAAAATGCAAGGTGCGGAACATGTAGATGCCGCTACAAAAGCCGCCGAAGAAGCTGAGGAACATATCAAGGCCGGCAATAAATAATTTTTAACCCAATACAAACGGACGGGGTTCTCTTCGTCCGTTTGTTACCTGTTATTTACGCATGCAGGAACTTGGCTAAAAAAAGCCCGAAAAGGTGGCCGCAATGTTGAGGATGGTGTTTGAAATCGTGATGGCGTTGGCTGTCGTACTCACTATTGTGATGATCACAAAGCTTGGCGCGCTGCAAAATAATGCGAACAGCGATGACGAGAATGAGGATGATAATAGCCCATAGAACTGTAGGCATGCCTAAGCCAAGTCCGGGAGGTGTGCTATGAAGGTGGAGACGTTGCAGGCGGCTGTGGATCTGGCCAGAAGTTTGAAACATGTCTTCGTGGCTACGACCGACTCCGAGGGAATGCCCCATGTCGCGGCCGCTGCGAAGGTCGTGCTGGCGTCCGAGAACCAACTGGCTGTGCAGGAATGGTTCTGCCCGGGCACGGTGCGGAACGTGAGCGAGAATCCATCCGTCGCCATCGTGGTCTGGGATGCCGAAAACGACAAGGGCTATCAGTTGCTAGGGGTGACTGAGAATGTCAAGGAATTGGCCGTGCTCAACGGCTATGCGCCGGGAATTGACGATGAAACCCAGCTACCGCAGGTCGAGCGACAGCTGTATGCTGATCAGGATGGTCGAGAAGCTGGGCGCCTTCCCGTATAAGGGGTTGACTTGCGGGCTTAGCAGGCCGGAAACGGCCTCTGTGTGCCGGAAGTTTGAATATCCCGTTACGCCCGCGGGTTTAAAAAATGTTTCCGCCGGTGATTATGAAGCCTTGAATCTCGCCGCTTCTTCGGAGCCTTTGGTAACGTTGCCTTTGCTGTAGGAATGCTCTCCTGTGCCGGCGAGTTTGCCGCCCTCGACGATCAGATATTCATTACGAATCGGGCGGCCTTCAAACCAGCATTCCAGGACTTCCCGAACGCCCGCAGCATAACGCGCTTGCGCCGATAAACTGGTTCCCGAGACATGCGGCGTCATCCCGTGATGCGGCATGGTCCGCCACGGATGATCCTGCGGCGCAGGTTGCGGAAACCAGACGTCCCCCGCATAGCCGGCCAATTGACCACTTTCAAGAGCGCGGGCAATTGCATCGCGGTCGCAAATCTTGCCGCGAGCGGTGTTGATCAGATACGCACCGCGTTTCATCTTGCCGATCAGCTTATCGTCGAACATGTGTTCGGTTTCCGGATGCAGTGGACAGTTAATCGTAACCACATCGCATACGCGAATCAGCGACTCAACATCGGGATGATAAGTGACGTTCAGTTCTTTTTCGACTTCCGCAGGCAATCTGTGCCGGTCGGTATAATGCAGTTTGACATCAAACGGTTTTAATCTCCTGAGCACTCCCAGACCGATGCGTCCGGCAGCGATAGTGCCCACTTCCATGCCTTCGAGGTCATAAGACCGCGAGACGCAATCGGCGATATTCCATCCGCCTTTTATCACCCATTGATAGGACGGGATGTAATTACGTACCAAACTCAGTATCATCATGACGACATGCTCGGCCACGCTGATGCTGTTACAGTAGGTAATTTCCGCAACGGTAATGCCCCGATCGATTGCGGCCTGCAAATCGACATGGTCGGAACCGATGCCGGCGGTCAGCGCCAATTTTAGCTTGGGCGCTTTGGCCATTCTTTCGGCGGTCAGATAGGCTGGCCAAAAGGGTTGGGAAATGACGATTTCGGCATCGTGCAGCTCTTTTTCAAATACGCTGTTCGGACCGTCCTTGTCGGAAGTCACGACCAATGTATGTCCGAGATCTTCAAGAAATTTTCTCAACCCCAGTTCGCCGGAGACGCTTCCCAGAAGATCGCCGGGTTTAAAATCGATGGCCTCAGGCGTGGGAGTCGTCTGGCCGTCGGGATAAACGGTCAGCTTTGGAATGGAATCGCGCGGATAGGATTTCGGATAGCCGTCGATAGGATCGTCATACAGGACACAAATTATTTTTGCCATGTTGTCCTCCTTTGCTAATTGATAGGTAGTCAAATAATGGAATTATTGGCTGTTCTTTCTTCCTTCAGTGGATTGCTGTTATCTTAAATAAAATGTTGAATCGTATTGATTCTTCCTAATTATTACCTTGACAGATAGTTGGACTGAAATTAACTGGAATCTATCCCCAACAGGTATTGAATCTTTCTTGCGCTAGGAGCTTAGCGCAGTTTCGCGCACGCAAACCCACATTTTTCAAGGTGACGGCGGAACGCATTAAGAGCGGGATGCTATTTTTTCGCTCGAAGAAAACTTTGTAACTGCCCCCTCTGTCAGAATAGTTGTCGCCTCAATTTCTAATTTTGTACCCCGTCTTAAACACCCACCATACAAAAGTCAGACAGATGATGAGAAAGCCAAACGTCATGCCAATACTCACGGCGATATGCACGTCAGCCATGCCGTAGAAGCTCCAGCGAAAGCCGCTAATCAGATACACCACCGGATTGAACAGAGTGATCTTCTGCCACAAGGGGGGCAACATATTGATCGAATAGAACGCGCCGCCCAGAAATGTGAGCGGGGTGACGACCAACATCGGTACCACCTGGAGTTTTTGAAAATTATCGGCCCACAGGCCGATAATAAAGCCAAACAGACTGAAAGTCACAGCCGTGAGCAAGAGAAAGGCGACCATCCACAAGGGATGGGCAATCTCGTAAGGCACAAAAATGCGCGCCGTCCCCATAATGAGTAGGCCCAACATCACCGACTTGGTCGCCGCTGCTCCCACATAACCCATCAGCACTTCGACCCACGAAACCGGTGCCGATAGCAGCTCATAGATCGTGCCCGCCCACTTGGGCATATAAATGCCGAAAGAGGCATTGGAGATGCTTTCGTTCAATAAATTCAGCATGACCAGCCCCGGGATGATGAAGGCACCATAACTGACGCTGTCGATGTCGCCCATGCGCGAACCGATGGCTTTGCCGAATACGATGAAGTACAGCGAAGTGGTCAGCACCGGCGCGACGATACTTTCCGCCAACGTACGAAAGGTGCGTGCCATTTCAAAATGGTAAATGGCGCGAATGCCATAGAGGTTCATGCCTGCTCCTTCTTGGACTGATGCACCAGACCGACGAAGATGTCCTCCAGTGAACTCTCGCTGGAGCGCAAGTCTTTGAAGTCGATGCCGTGTTCATTTAGCGTACGCAGCAGCGTAGCGATACCGCTTTCTTCTTCCTGGGCGTCGAAGCTATAAATCAGGGCGTGTCCGTCGTCGGAGAGCGTTAACGACCAAGCGTTTAGCTCGGCTGGGATGCTGGACATGGGCTGCCGCAAAGTCAGGGTGAGCTGCTTTTTGCCGAGCTTGCGCATCAGTACCTCTTTGTCTTCAACAACGATCAGTTCACCTTTGTTGATGACGCCGATGCGGTCTGCCATGTCTTCGGCTTCCTCGATGTAATGGGTGGTCAGAATGATCGTGGTACCCTGTGCACGCAGCTCGCGCACCATGCGCCACATGTCGTGTCGTAACTCCACATCCACGCCGGCACTCGGCTCATCAAGAAACAATATCGTTGGCTCATGGGCGAGGGCCTTGGCAATCAGCACTCGGCGTTTCATGCCGCCAGAGAGCGTCATGATTTTCGCGTTGCGCTTGTCCCACAGGGACAGATCGCGTAGTACTTTTTCCAGGTAGACTGCATCGGGCGCCTTACCGAACAGCCCCCGGCTGAATTTGATCGTGGCCCAGACCGACTCAAACGCGTCCGTATTCAGTTCCTGCGGCACCAGGCCGATGGCTGCCCGCGCCGCGCGGAAGTCTCGCACGGTGTCGTGACCGTCGGCGATGATGGTTCCGGAAGTGGCATTGACGATGCCGCAGACGAGGCTAATCAGTGTCGTCTTGCCTGCACCATTGGGTCCGAGCAAGGCGAATATCTCGCCGCGTTTGATATCCAGGTTGATGTTTTTGAGCGCTTGGAAACCGCCGGCATACCTCTTGTTAACGCCGCGTACGAAGATGATGGGGATGGCGTTATCGGCGTTCATGGTCGCGGATGTGGGCATTTTTTTCATGGATGAAGGTAAATTCCAGAATCTATTGCCTAAAGTGGTCATAGACGCTACCGACCCGTTGCTACCGTTGAGGATTAGAATAATCGAGCGTCCGGTTCCTACCACGGAGCGGCCATTCTCCTTAAAAACAAGTAAACCGCAGTCTGTCGCCTTTTATTTTAACTGGACTGGCATAATCCAATCCGAGGGCGCCAGGCAGGTAGTATCCTTGCAGGCCTGGGCGCGGACGAGCAGGCGGAGATTTTCTGCGCCGCCCGGAAGCGTCACTTGCACCGGAATACTTATCTTCCCTTCATAGACTTTAATGTCACCCAATGGCGTGGTTATGGCGCTCGCATCGGGGTAGGCAGGCTTTGCTTCCGTCTTGCCGGAGTCCTCGCGGACATCGACAGAAGTGGGAATCAGGAAATCGAGGCTAGCCGGATTGGCATTGATATGCCAGCCCTCGGCAATATCCAGTACCACCGTGACAGTGAGGCAATTTCCCTCGCGCTTGGGTTCCGAGGCGCTGACCTGCACATGCGCTTTGGTTTCCATCGCCTCCTGTAGGGTAGCTGTTTCAACCGGTTGTTGTGTTGCCTTCGCTGCCGGTGTCAGATGATTCAGCCGAAGAAGCGCATGCATCATGTGCGTATAGCCTCTCGGGTCCTTTTTAATGGCCTGCCCGAAAGCCTTAAGCAGCGCCTCGGTCTGTTGCTTCCACTCTGCATTGCCCGTGATTTCATAAAGATCGAGCAATGCGTGCGCCATCACCGCGTTGCCGGAAGGAAGGGCCGAGTCCACGGCATTCTTCATGCGCACCAACAGCTGCTCGCTGCCATCGGTGAAATAATAGCCGCCATGCTCCCGATCCCAAAACAGCTTCTTGGCCTGCGCCACCAGTTCCTCGGCGGCTTGCAGGTATGTGTCCGCCTTGGTCGCGCGATAGGTGGATACCAGCCCCTGAATCATGAAGGCATAATCCTCGAAATAGGCCGCGATTTCAGCTTTTCCGTCACGCCATGTACGATACAGCGTGCCGTCTTGTTTTCGCAAATTTGCCAGAAGAAAATCGGCGGCACGACGGGCGGCCTGGATATATTCCGCCCTCCCCATGCATTGCCCGGCGCGGGCGAACGCGTCGATCATCAGTCCGTTCCACGCCGTGATGATTTTATTGTCAAGGTGCGGCAAAAGGCGCTTGCCCCGTGCTTTGCGTAGCGCGCTCATCACGGCCTGCTGTTTCTTGACCATCTCCTCATAGGACAGGCCTGCCGCCGTCGCAATCTCGGAAAGCGGCTGTTTTAGAAACAGCACCATGCCGTCCGTATGCTTGTGGCCGGGAATCTCGGGAATTTCCGCTAACCCGTAATGTTTCGCCAACCAGGCATAGGATTCCTTATCCAAGGCATCATGCAACTCCGCATCCGTCCAGGCGTAATACGCGCCTTCCACGGCGTCGGTCTCGGCATCCAGCGCAGAGTAGAAGCCGCCGTCCTTGAGCGTCATCTGCCGCAACGTGAAAGCGAAAATGCCTTCGGCGACTGCGCGACTTTCGGGAATATTGGAAAGCGCGTAAAGCTCCGTGTAGGCGCGTGCCAGCAGCGCCTGGTTATAAAGCATCTTCTCGAAATGCGGGATACGCCACTGCGCATCGGTGGCGTAGCGATGGAATCCGCCGCCGACAGCGTCATAAATGCCGCCTTGCGCCATCGATTCCAGCGTGCCGCGCACCATATGCAGCGCTACGTCATTGTGGGTCAAGCGGTAAGTGTCGAGTAGAAATAGCAGCGCGGCCTCATTCGGAAATTTCGGCGCCTGATAAAAACCGCCGAACCGATTGTCGTAGTAATCGCCATAATGCTGGAGCAACGCTTCGATTGTCGGCTGTTCGGGAAGGATGCTGGCTGCATCGTTTTCCTGCTGCTTGATCTGGATGATGGCGCCGGCCAGCCGGTCGGCCAGCGCTGTTATACCTGCCTGATCCTGTGCCCATCGATCGTGAATCTGCTGAATGACCGACGTGAAAACCGCGGGTGGAAAATAAGTACCGGCGAAAAACGGCTTAAGATCGGGTGTGACGAACACGTTGTTCGGCCAGCCGCCGCCACCGTGCGTCATGATTTGGGCGGCTGTCATGTAGATGTCGTCCACGTCCGGGCGCTGCTCGCGGTCGATCTTGATGCTGACGATAGACTCATTCATCAACCGAGCGATGTCGGGATTCTCAAAGATTTCCCTCTCCATCACATGGCACCAGTAACAGGTGGAATAGCCGATAGAGAGCAGAATCGGTTTGTTTTCCTTTCGCGCCTTGGCAAACGCTTCCTCGCCCCACGGATACCAGTCAACCGGGTTATGCGCGTGCTGGAGCAGATAAGGGCTGCTCGAATCAATAAGCCTGTTTGCGGAGGCAGGTACCGAAAGAGAAAAAGTCAAAATCCCATCCAATAAGAAAATTAGAGCATTGGAGATATGACTATAGAACAATTTTTTTATGTAAAAAGTTCCTGCTCTTTATTAAGGCAAACCGTCAAGCTTATGCCGAGCTTCAGGTGCTGCGGGCTGCGTAACATCAGTTAAATGACATAAAACCGAATCGGGCTCAGCGATCAAATACGGCGTCACAGGCTGAAATCTGGCCCTAGATTGCTGGCGCAACCCAATCGCACCATCGATGCCTGGGGAAAACTGGAACGCCCCTTACCCGGCACAACACTTGCCTATAAATCTAACTCCGCCGCTGCCTAAGGACCGCGGCGACAACTCCCGGGTATTTATTTGCCGACTATCTGGGGCAAAAAACCGTACAAAATCCGCGCGCCTTTCTGTTCCGTATGGCCGCCAATCAATCCACCGATTACCTTCGGCAGCATCAAACATCTTTCCTACCAGGAAAGCACCGGATTGTCCTACAATACTCTCTTCAAATACATCCAGAAAGCCCTGCTGCACTGCCAGCGTTACCTGGAGGACGAATAAAATTTCTTCGATGACGCCTGACAGCGAACGCAACTTTCAGGATAATGGCATTTATCAATCCAGACGCACGCACGCCATGCTTTTCTCCAAGCCTTCCACAAACCACGGCGGCAGCCGGCCATGAACGGCCGCCCGGTAAAGCCGCCAGGCGATGTCAACGAGCAGGCCGTCTATTGGCTGACCCTGCTGACATCCGGTGAAGCGGACGACGAACAGCACTGCGCGTTTGAATACTGGCTGGCCGAAGATAAGGCGCATCAGTCGGCCTGGGAGCGGGCGCATCGGATCTGGCGCGACATCGAAGGTTTGAACGAACAGGATTTTCCGGCGGCAGCGCCGGTGCCAGTCCGCAAATCGCCTCCGCACCGCGCCGGGTTTTCCTCTGCGTTGGCATCTGCGGCTTGCCTGGTGCTGGCAGTTTTTCTCTTGCGCCATGATCTGCAGTTTCATTCAGCCGACTACCGCACAGGTATCGGCGAGAATCAAACCCTCAGCCTCGCCGACGGCTCGGAAGTGCAGCTCAACTCCGGCACGGCCTTGTCGGTCAACTACAGCGCCTCCACCCGAAAACTGGTTTTGTACGGCGGCGAAGCCTGGTTTAAGGTCGCGCCGAATCCCCGGCCTTTTGAAGTGGTCACCTTCTACGGTAGGGTGCGGGCACTGGGCGCCGCTTTCGATGTCAAAGCGCTGCCGGATTCTGTCGCCGTGACCGTCTTTGAACACGCGGTGCGCATTACCCTGGCGAACGGGGAACGCGTCGAGCGCTTGCCGGAAGGCGCCGCGATCCGCTTCGGTCAGACGGTGACCGACCTAAAGCCGCGCGTCGACCTCGACGCCGCCTCGGCCTGGCGTCAACAACGCATGATCTTCCGCAACAAGCCGCTGCAAGAGGTAGTCGAGGAGCTTAACCGCTATCGCAAAGGCCGCATCGTGATCACCAGCCATTCGCTCAACGCCTTACCCTTAACCGGGACTTTCGACACGACCCATTCGGAAGAAGCGCTGCAAATGATCAAGGCCAGCCTTGATCTGTCCGAATACCGACTGACCGACCGCTTGGTGTTTTTGTATCGGAATTAAAGCCCCCCTCTTTGAAAATGACGACTGCATGGATGCCACCACTAAAGGGTGGTCTATGGACAGAGGTAGGGCAATGCTGGGAGCTGTTGCCGAGGGCGCGGGGGAGATTTTTAAATAAATCCCCCTCAATCCCCCTTTTTCAAAGGGGGAGGATAAATAACCCAGGTCGGGCCACGGCAAAGCCGTCTCTCACCTAACAACAAACGCCGATCCATGGGATAATCCGCGCTTTGCCTGAACCCTTCCTCCATGACCTTTGCGATCATCAAGGCCCGGCGCGGCCGGGCCGCCTGGCTCAAACTGCATCTATTGCTGGCGCTCGGCGCCGGCTTTTTGTTCGCCCTGTTGGGCCTGACCGGCAGCCTCAGTACCTACCGGGAAGACATCGACGAACGGCTCAATCCCCGGCTGGTGATCGACGCACCCAGCGGCGACTATCAATCCCTCGACAAGATCATCGCGGCGGTGCGCGCGGCGCATCCGGACCGGCACGGCGCCTGGACGCTCGAAATGCCGAGATCGCCGCGCGGCATGATCACCGCCTGGTTTGACAAGCCGCGGGAAACCTATTTCGAGTGGTATGCGCCGTTGATGGTCTCGGTCAATCCCTATACCGCCGAGGTCGTCGCCAGCCGCTTCTGGGGCTCCACCTTCACCACCTGGCTGCTGGATTTGCATAGCCACCTCCATCTCGGCCTGTCCGGCCGCAACACGGTCGGCGCCTTGGGACTCTTGCTGATGCTTTCGGCAGGCAGCGGGTTGGTGTTGTGGTGGCCGGGCGTGAAGGGAATCATCAAGGCGCTGACGATCAGGCGGACCTCCGGCATGCTGCGCTTTGCGACCGACCTGCACAGGATGACCGGTTTTCTCAGCGCCCTGGCCCTGTTGATGCTGGCGAGTACCGGCTTCCTGCTGAGCTATCCGAAAGCCCTGGAAAAACTGACCGGCGCGGCCGGCATGGGCCACGGTGAAGCCGACCGCACGATCATCAGCACCGCGGTGCCGACCAACAATCCGCTCGGCCTGGAAGGCGCCGAATTCATCGCCCGCGCGCCCTTCCCTCGCGCCGAATTGCGGCGCATCACCACCCCGGTCGGCGACAGCGGCGTCTATGAAATCCATTTCAGGCAAGACGGCGAAATCAATCAGCGCCACCCTTTCACCACGGTTTGGGTGGACCGCTGGAGCGGGCATATTCAAGAGGTCCGCGACCCGGCCCGATTTTCCGCGGGACAAACGGCCGCGACCTGGATATGGCCGCTGCATTCGGGCGAAGCCTTGGGTGCGACCGGGCGCCTGCTCTGGTTTCTGGCCGGCCAAACGCTGTTTTTCCTGTACCTGAGCGGCCTCTTTAGATGGCTATGCCGGCGCGGCGTCGTTGCGGATCGGCCGGTCGATTTTGCCCCATTGAAGACCGCAGATTACCAGGCCATGACCGTGACTTACCGCCAGCGCCTGATGCTCTGGCGGCTGGCCGTCAACGGGGGACACAAAGCGCTGCCGCAGGCCGCGGCCTTATGGCAGGCGCTGACGCGATGGCTGCTGATCATGAAAAAATCACTCCGAAATTAATTTACCGTATGCCGGCTTATGCCGTTCGGCACGGCGTGTCTGCCGCCAGCGGATCACGTCTGTCACAAACAGTAGCAGACAGGCCAGCCCGCACCGAAGTTTTGCAAGCGGCAAGATTAGCGCGCCGCCAGTAAAACCAAACGGCCGGGCAAACGGTAGGCGGCCAGCTTCAGCGTGTTTTCGATCACCGCCAAAGCCGCGTCCGGCTCACGGGGGTCAAAAACGCCGGTGACCCGTTGTTGTTTCAGGCTTTGATTCACGATCACGATTTTTCCAGGCCGGTAGCGGTTCAGTTCGGCGACGACCTGCATCAGCGGCACGTCGCGGAAAACCAGACGGTGCTCGCGCCATGCCTGCGTTTGCTTCAGATTGACCGGGAAGACCGGCGAGACCCTGCCCGCATTCACCGCGACCAGCTCGCCTTCCCGCAAGCTCTCGATCGTCGTACCCTGGCTGAAGATGACCCGTACCGCATGTTCGTAAACGGTCACCGCCATGTCCCGCTCGAGTTGCCTGACTTCGAAAGCGGTGCCGAGCGCCCTCACCCGGCCGTCATCGGTCTCTACATCAAACGGGCGCTCGGCATCCTTCGCGACCTTGAAATAGGCCTCTCCGCCATGCAGAGTGACCGTGCGCCGCGTTGCGGAAAAATCGACCGACAGCGCGGTTTCGGTATTCATCAGCACGGTCGAGCCGTCGCTCAATTGCACGGAAAGCTGCTCGCCGACCGCGGTTCGGTAATCGGCAAACCAGACCGGCCAGGCCTCGATGCCGACCCACACAAGCAGCAGCAAACAGGCAAATGCCGGCATCGAGCACGGATTGATAAAACCCCGCAGGCATTTTTTAGACTTCATATCGCGCCGTTTGTCGGCGCTGGACAGGCATTTATCGAGCAAGGCGGCTTGCTCATCATTCAACATATCGAATTTTTTCCAGAATGCCCGCGCCTTGTCCCATTCCGCCCGGTTGGCCGGGTTTTCGGCAAACCATGCCTCAAAAGCCTGGCGTTGTTCGGGGCTGGCGAAGGGCGAACTCAACAACACCAGCCAATAATTGGCCTGCTCTTGCGGCGTCTTTTTGTCTGGTTTCATGGAGTCCGGCGGCGATGATTCATTCTGGATAAGACTATGACGCCTGCTGCGGCAAAAAAATCATCGGTGCTCATAAAAAAGACGGCGTCTTGCCGTCAATTTTTTTCTTCGAAACGCTGCCGGCAATGCGCCCCCCTCGCTTTAATGCTTGATCCTGAGCATGAGGAAGACGTGGCGGCAAATCGTCCAAGTATCGATCAGCCTTACGTAATCCAGTCCGGAAATAACCGCCTCTCCCTCAGCATTTCTTCAAATGCTGGATGATGCTAACGCTTGCCTACACGCTCAATCTCGGCATTTAAATTTGAAAATATGGTAGACGGCACTGAAATTAGGCCGACCTGCGTGAAATAATGTCATACGGCTTCATTACTATATTGCCGGCATCTCAAGTGCCGGCGACTATGTTTTACCTTGATTTTCTTGTTTTTGTGCAGTCGAGTTCGCATTAACCGATAAATCGATTTGCCAAAAGTTTTTAAGAACGATTTCATCAGAATCAACATAACAATGAGCATAAACCATTACACGTTTTATCCGCCTCGGTGGCAGACGCTAAAAATCTTGGCACTGTTATCGATCTTTGCCTCCACCCTGTTTTCAATGCCCGCCGCAGGAGCAGAACAGCCGCCGGTGCTTGTCGCCGCATGGGGCAATGAAAGCGAGGTTTTAAAATATCCCCAAAGCATAGCGACTGATGCGGCAGGAAATGCCTATGTCGTTGATAGCAATGATAACAGCATCAAGAAATTCGACAGCAACGGCCACGTCCTGAGCCAATGGGGAATCAGCGCAACCGCCGGCGGGCAATTCAACTATCCTCATGACATAGCCACCGATGCGGATGGCAACATCTATGTCGCGGATACTTATCATCACCGCATCCAGAAATTCGACAACAATGGCCACTTCCTCGGCACATGGGGAATAAGGATAGATGCCGACGAACAGTTTGACTCTTTTGCATTGGGTGCCGATGTTGGCATTGCAACCGATGCTTCGGGCAACGTCTATGTCGCGGATGGCAATAATGACCGCATCAAGATATATACTTATCAACCTCTATCCTAATTCACCGGTCTCACCGCCAGAAGAGCCGCATCCGGCAACTAGATCAACGTAAGTTGGGCCTGAAGTCAGCGGATCAGCCCGGAAAACTCGGCGATTATCGCCGACTTCTTTTCCGCAAAGTTGACCGCGCCGAATCAATCCGGCAAAAAAAAGGGCGCTTAAAGCGCCCTTTTTTGTGGATCAAAGCGGCTTAACGCATCGATTTGATCTTCGCGATGATGCCGACCGGGTCGAGGCCTTGGTGCGGGTATTGTTCCCACAAACCGCCGCAGCCTTCCTTGTGGGTGCCGATGTGCGCGAATTTCGGCGTGAAGCCGCGCTCCAACAGCCAGGAGCCGTAACGGCTGCCCAATCCGGTCTTACGGTTGAAGGATTCGACGACCAATACCAGCGGCGACATGCCGACCTTGGCCAGCATGTCTTCGTCGAGCGCGTTCAGGGTCGGCTTGTTGATCAGGCCGACATCGATGCCCTCTTCCTTCAGGCGCTCGACCGCATCCAGCGCGCGGTACAAGGCTTCGCCGAAGCTGACGATGTAACCCTGGGTGCCTTCGCGGATCACTTCATCCTTGCCGGAGACGAATTTGTAATCGCCGCCGAAGCGCTCATTGCCGTTCTCGTCCAAAATAATCGGAGTCTTGGAACGGGTCGAGAAAATGAAGCGCAATCCCTCATCGTGGAAGACGCTTTCGACGCAGGCGCGCATTTGATTCGGATCGGCCGGGAAATACAGGTTGGTTGCATAAGCATCGTCCAGACCGTTGTCCGCGAAAAAGCTGTTCAGACCGAAATGGCAGGTGTTGTCCGCCATGTCGTCGATGCCGGAATGCGAATAATGGCTCAGTACGTTCGAGTTGTTCAGACGCGCCATCGTGATTTCGGAAATGTTCATTTCCAAAAACGCGCTGAAGGTGCCGAAAATGCCCTGCTTGCCCTTTTCCATACCGAAACCGGCCGCCGCGGAGAAGTTGCCGCGTTCCATGATGCCGGAGGAAATGAAAATTTCAGGATAAGCGTTGTGAATCTTGACCAAACCGCAGGAGCCTTCGAGGTCGCTGTCGATCACGCGCACTTTTTCGACGCGTTCGGCTTCGCTCATCCGGCCCAAAACAGCTACTGCCGCATCGCCGAACACGTTACGGTTCGCATCCCATTTGTCGCTGGAGCCCTTGAAGGTATAGTCCTGCTTAGCCGGCTTCGCGTTTTTCAAATGATCCGCCGCCGCTTGATAGCCGCGCGCTTCGAGGTATTCGACCGCCAGTTTGACCGAAATTACGTCATGGCCGTGGTTTGAACCTTCGAGGCCCGGAATGCCTGGGCACATCGGACGGTGGTTGATCACCGCGACCGGGCCTTCGGTGTTGATCGCCTTAACGATGCGCGCGTACAGATCGTCGATGTCTTCGCCATTGCCTTCCAATACGGTCAGACCGTGGCCGCGCAGGGTTTGCGCAGTCGAGCAGCCCTTCAGGTAATGCGACGGATGGCCGGCGATCGTCACGTCGTTGTCGTCGATCAGCAGTTTGACGTTCAGTCCCTGCGCCACGGACAAGCGCGCCGCTTCGGCGTCGTCGCCTTCCTGCTGCGAACCGTCGGAGCCCAGGCAGAAGACCGTTTTGCCGGGATTCGCCATCGCCACGCCGTTCACATACGGCCACATGTGGCCCAGACGGCCGGAGCTGAATTTGACGCCGGGGGTAAAGCCCAGTTCGGGGTGACCCGGCAGGTGCGAATGCGCTTCGCGGTACAGCATCAATTGTTCGGCCGGCAGGTCGCCGCTCAATGCCGCCATCAGATATTGCGTGCCGACCCGGTGGCCGGCTTCGTCGAAAAAGATTGGAACGAAGTCGTCGGAACCGCGGAACAGCGCGTCCATGATCATCACTTCGGGAACGGTGTCGTACGGACCGCCGGTATGGCCGCCCACGCCGCGCGCGGCGCCGGTTGCGGTAAAGAAGATGATCGCGTCGCGGCAAAGCTGAATGTTCGCTTTCAGGGCCGCTTTTTGCTCCGGCGACAAGGTCGGGCTGCCTGCATCCAGCGAGATGCGGTTATAGGCGCCCAGATCGATCGGGAATTGTGCCATGTTGTGTTCTCCAAATTGTTTTGTGTTTTTGTTATTGGGTGGTGTTAGCGCATATCCTTTGCTTTATGTGTGCCTCGGGTTATTTTAACCTAAAAAAATCGCACCGCCGCTTAATTTTGCTGCAAACTGGCGCCAATTGCGCGCATGCATCAAGCTAGGCCGGCCGCGGCATAGAATTAGACTTGACGGCAAAGCTCCCACATTAATTGAACACTGTTTAATTATGCGCTATATTAATCTTCATTACGATGACTTTGATAGTTTGATAAGATGAAACGAGGAGGATTGCTATGCTGAAACAACTATTGCGTTTTACGGTAAAACTGATTCTTAAAGTACTGTACCGGGTCGAAATCCACGGCCTCGAAAATTACCATGCCGCCGGCAAACGGGCGTTGATTGTCGCCAATCACACATCGTTTCTCGACCCGATGCTGCTGTGGATTTTCTTGCCGGACGACATCACTTTCGCGATCAATACGCATATCTCGGAGCGCTGGTGGCTGAAGCCGTTTCTTGGCCTCTCGAAAGTATTCCGGATGGACCCGACCCACCCCCTGTCATTGAAAGACCTGACCCACCATTTGCAGCACGACACCAAAACGGTGATCTTTCCGGAAGGCCGCATCACGGTCACCGGCACCTTGATGAAGATTTACGACGGCACCGCGATGGTCGCGGACAAATCGCAGGCTGCGGTGCTGCCGATACGGATCGAAGGCGCCAAATATACGCATTTTTCACGGCTGCAAAACGTGGTGCGTCTGCGCTGGTTTCCGAAAATCACGATACAGATCCTGCCGCCGACCCGGATTCGGGCGCCCGAGGAGCTCAAAGGCAAGGCCCGACGGCAATACTGCGGCCATGTCTTGGCCGACATCATGACCGAAATGATGTTCGCGACCAGCCATTACCGGCAGACGATATTTTCCGCTCTGCTGAATGCGCGCCGGGTGCACGGCGGCAAGTTTGCGATCGCCGATGATATGGCGCGTAAACCGATCAGTTACAACACGCTGATCACCCGCACGATCGCCTTGGGCAATCTGATCGCTCCTATCACCGAAACGAGCGAGCACGTCGGCGTGATGCTGCCGAACTCGACGAATACGCTCGCCGTGATACTGGGTCTGCAATTGCATCAGCGCATCCCCGCGATGCTGAACTTTTCGACCGGTTCGGCCAGCATGGTCTCGGCCTGCAAAATAGCCTTGGTCAAGACGGTGATCACTTCGCGCCAATTCATCGAAAAAGGCAAATTGGCCGAGGAAGCCGCGCATCTTTCCGAACACGTCAATCTGGTTTACCTGGAAGACCTGGCCAAGCAGATGACCCCGACCGACAAACTGAAGGCCCTGGTGCAGAGCCATACCACCGGCCTCTGGTACAAGTCCGACCACATCGATCCCGACCACCCGGCCGTCGTGCTGTTTACCTCCGGTTCCGAAGGCACGCCGAAAGGCGTGGTGCTGTCGTATTCGAACATCCTGGCCAACCTGAAACAGCTCGAAGCGGTGATCAATTTCAATCCGCAGGACGTGGTGCTGAACTTCCTGCCGATGTTCCATTCGTTCGGTTTCACGGTCGGCTCGATGCTGCCGGTGCTGAACGGCATGCAGGTGTTCTTCTATCCGACCCCGCTGCATTTCGCGGTGATTCCGGAAATCGCCTACGAAATCAAGGCGACGGTGATGTTCGGCACCAACACCTTCTTGGCGGCCTACGGCAAGAAAGCCAATCCTTACGATTTTTACCGGATGCGCTATGTGGTCGCCGGCGCCGAAAAATTGCAGGAAAACACCCGCGCGCTGTGGGCCGAAAAATTCGGCATCCGCATTCTCGAAGGCTACGGCGCGACCGAAACGACCCCGATCACCTCGGTCAACACACCGATGTGTTTCAAGGCCGGCAGCGTCGGCCGCTTCATGCCGAGCATGAAACATCAACTGGAGCCGATCCCCGGCATCCATGAAGGCGGCCAGCTGCATGTCAGCGGCCCGAACATCATGAAAGGCTACCTGCTCGCGGCGAACCCCGGCAAACTGGTGCCGCCCGAATCGAAATACGGCAAGGGCTGGTACGACACCGGCGACATCGTCTCGGTCGATAACGAAGGCTATATCACGATCAAGGGCCGCAGCAAGCGCTTCGCGAAGGTCAGCGGCGAAATGGTGTCGTTGACTGCGGTCGAACAGCTCGCGATCGAAGCCTGGCCGGAAGGCCACCATGCCGCGGTCAGCCTGCCCGATCCGAAAAAAGGAGAACAGGTGATCCTCCTGACCACGCACAAGGGCGCGACCCTGCATGATCTGGCCAAATCGGCGGTCGGCGTCGCCCAGATCAGCCTGCCGAGGAAGGTCATCGCAGTCGATGCGATACCGTTACTCGGGGCCGGCAAGACCAATTATATCGCGGCGACCGAACTCGCGGCAGCAAAGGTTACGAATGCCGATTTGGGCCAAAGCCGGACTGAGGACGAACATCACTCCGATGCCCTGCATCAATGACATAGAAATCCAGGGTGGATAATGAACAAACAAATCTATCCCCTACTAATCGCGCAATTCCTCTCCGCCTTCGCCGACAACGCGATTTTGTTTACCGTGATCGCGATCATAATGAAGTCAGATCATGCGGCGAGCTGGTACGTGCCGGCCCTGCAAAGCTCGTTCCTGGTCGCCTTCGTGGTGTTGGCGCCCTGGGTCGGCGGCTTTGCCGATCATTATGCGAAGTCCAGGGTATTGATTGTGGCGAACCTGATCAAGGCCGTGGGCGCCGGCTTATTGTTCCTGCATGTCGAACCGTTATTGGCCTATTGCATCGTCGGCGTCGGCGCGTCGATCTACGGCCCGGCCAAATACGGCATCCTGCCCGAACTCGCCGGACATCAGTTTCTGGTCAAGGCGAACAGTCTGATCGAGGGTTCGACGATCCTCGCGATCTTGATGGGCATGCAGATCGGCGCGAAGGTGGCTGATCATTCGACCGATCTGGCCTTGGCCGGCACGATCGTGTTGTTCATCGTTTCGGCCCTGGTCACGCTGCTGCTGCCGACCCAGGCGGCCAACCCTCCTGCCACCGGTTCGAAAATCCTCGAATTCGGCCGGCAGATGGGCCAGTTCTTTACGACGCCGCGCTCGCGTTTTTCGATGCTCGGTGCATCCCTGTTCTGGGCCACCGCGGCGACCTTGCGCGTGTTGATCGTGGCCTGGGCGCCGGTCGTGCTGGCGCTGAACAACGCGACCGAAATTGCCGAACTGACGCTGTTTCTCGCGGTCGGCATCATCGCGGGATCGGCGCTGGTGCCGCGCATGATTCCGCTCGAACATCTGCGCCGCGCGCGTCTGCCGGCTTATCTGATGGGGCTGTTCATCATCGGGCTTAGCTTTGCCGACAGCCTGTGGCCGGCGCGCGGCACGCTATTTTTTGTCGGCATGATGGGCGGCATGTTCATCGTGCCGGTCAATGCGGCGCTCCAGGAACTCGGCCAGCTCAGCATCGGCAGCGGTGCGGCGGTCGCCTTGCAGGGCTTTTTTCAAAATCTGACGATGCTGCTCGCGGTCGGCGGCTATACCGTTGCCGCCTCGCAAAATGCCGATCCGGGGATTGCGATCCTGGTGCTGGGCGGCCTGGTGTTTGCGGCCACCTTCCTGGTCTCCTGGCATCTGCCCGATAACACCATGAACCCGTTCAAAAACCGCCGTTAGACATAGAATGGTTTGCCGCCGCCCTGCCCCGGTCTTCGTCGACCTTGAACAACAGCAGCAAGCCGAGCACAAAAAAGGCCAATGTCGACAACAGCGACAGGCGGTGGTTACCGCCGCTCCAGTAATTGATCAGGCCGTAACTCAACGGCCCGACGATCACCGAAAGCCGGTTGACCAGTCCCCACAAGCCCAGGAACTCGCCGGCCCGCTCGGCCGGTGAAAACTTGCTGACCAAGGCGCGGCCGACCGCCTGACTCGAACCCATCGCGACCCCGATCACATTGCCGACGATCCACATGTCCTCCCGCGTCTCGGCAAAATAAGCGCCGATCAGCGCGGCAATCCAGATCACTAATGTGATCGCGAGGGTCGTAGACGAACCGATCCGGTCCTGCAATTGCCCGCAAAGCAGCGCTCCGACCGCAGCAGTCACATTGATCACCATGACCAAAACGATCAACGAATGGGTATCGAAACCCATCACTTGCTGCGCATAAATCGCCGCCAGCACGATCACCGCGCTGACGCCGGACTGATAAACCGCCATGGTGATCAAAAACCAGATCAGATCGCGAAAGCGCCGGGCTTCCTGGAGGGTATGCCGCAAACGGCCGAAACTTGCCGCAAACAAGGCCCAGCCCAAAGGGACAGATGACGGTATGGCGCGCTCCTTGAGCCAGAGAAACGTCGGCATGGCGGCCAGCGCAAAAATGGCGGCGGTAATCAACAACGTACCCGGCACCGCTTCGGCTTCGGTCATACCTTGATGCTTCGCCCAGGTGATATAGCCGAGGCAGAACAGCAGAGTCAAAAGCCCGCCAACATAGCCGAGCCCCCAGCCATACCCCGACAGCCGTCCCATCTTCTCTTCGGTCACCAGTTCCGGCAAAAACGCCGCGACCAGATTTTCGCCATACGCAAACATCACCGACGACAGCATCACCAGCACCATGCCAAGGGGGTAATCGCCGGGACCGACCAGGGCCAATAACGCGGTCATCAAAATACAGCCAATCGATGACAACAGCAGCAAGCGTTTCTTGCAGGCCCTGACATCCGCAAGCGCCCCGACCAGTGGGGCGCTGAGCATCACGATAAAATTCGCGAAACCGACCGACAGCGACCAGAGCAAAGTCGCCAATCCCGGCGAGACACCCGCTGCGCCGCCCGCGACCACGGCGACAAAATAGGTGCTGAAAATCGTCGTCTGCACGACGGTCACGTATCCCGAATTCGCAAAATCGTAGAAAGCCCACGCAATTAATTCCCGGCGGCCGGCATGGCCGATCGCGTGATTATCTTGGTCTGAAAATTGTTCGTGCATGCGGATGATCCCTGAATAAAAAGCGTTATCAGGGATATTATCCGCCTTTAGGCCTCAACTTTGAAATCCTAAGCGTGGAGGGACGAGTCCAGCGCCACGCCCCTTTAATTCAAATCGAAAGTGAATGGCATCCTGTATTCAAGACTCACGTCGGGCGCGTCATTAGTCGTGCCTATCGATAAAGATAAGTTGTGCGTGGATTTTTTGGAATACTTGTAGGAGTAGCCGACCAGGAGTTGTCCGATATCCAGGGTACTGCCTGTAATGGTATTTCCATCCAGATCGGAGTCAAAAACATGCCTGTGTTGGTAACCTAAACTAAATGACGACCGTTCATTAATGCCAAATCCCAAGCCAAAGCTTAAACCTATGGTATCCCCCGGATCGAATTTACCCGCATTGGTACTGGTTTCGGCGTTGTAGTTGTAACTTATATTTCCGTAAAATACCGCCGGATCCGTCGGATAGAGCGCGGTAATGCTGGGTTGAACGCTGAAGTAGCCGGCGCCTGTCGGCATTTCTGCCGGAAATGAAAAACCTGGAATCCCGACGGCTTGAACTAATGGAATGTCGAATGGGCTTTTTCCAGTGGGTGCCGTCGCAAGCAAGTTGGCGATAAAGATCGGCAAGCCATCGGACCCGCTGTTAAGCTGATAGCGGCCGGCAAATTGAAGATCGCCAATATCGCTTCCGTCCGTGTTGAACGCTTTATCAATGGCGGCTTGTTCCAGTAATGGCCGTGCGCGTTGTTCTTGAGTGCGGTAGACATAAGGCGCTCTGAATTCAAGCTCCAAACGATCCGTGAGACCATAGCGAAAGCCCAGAAAACCCATCAAGGTATGCTGTTTAATCTGGCGAACATCAATCAGGCCAATGGCAATAGCCGGAAGAAACGTATAGGCATCTAGGAATACCCGGTTATTATCGTAGTAGCTATAAAACAGTGACGGCTCAACAACCAAATTGTTTTTTCTGGTCAACACGCCGCCAACCGTTTGACTGACTCTGGGAATTTCGGGCGGCCTAGGTTTTTTGGTTTCCGGCGGTGGCTGACCCACAGGCCGGGATGGAAGCCGATCAGGCAATGCTGACTGTGCATTAGTATTTCTTGCCGCAACGACTTGAGGCCCATTTGCTGCTTGTTTTACAGGGGGCTGATTCTGTACGGTCTGATTAGCCAAAGCATCCAGCCGCAATTTCATTTGCTCCAGTTGTTTGCCTTGCTCGACAATAATCTGCCGTTGTCTTACAAATTCCTTTTGCTGCTCGGCAATCAGTTTTTTATATTGCGCCAAGTCGTCATTTTGCGCGCCGGCTTCCGCATAGCTCCTGTTCACAAAAAAAAACAGCAGATAAAAAATAACTCCCTTAATAGCTCTTCGTAGAAGAAAATCACTGCTTACGAATTTAATCTTCATACTATTTATTCCATTTTTGATATTAAAAAATAAAAATTAAATTACCAACTATTTCACTCGGACTTGAATTTTGTGATTGCAGTTATTTTAATAAAACCTTAAGGTAAAATTATATATCAAGCCCATTTTGTTTTGCAATAAAAGCCTATTGATGTCGTAATTTTCTAGAGAAAAAAACAAGGCGATAGTGAATTGACAAAAGCCAGTACCATCCTGTTTGTGTCAACTTGGTTGTAAGGCATGAGGCGTTAGCGGTTAAAATGATGGGCGCTTCTCGTTTTCATCGCCGTGCATCATGTCAAATTGTATTGTGCTTTAACATTATTTTCCGCTTCGGATCTACTAAAGCCCCGTACCCTTACGGCATCACGAGCGCTGGCCAGGTTGAAGCGTAGTTAAACCCCAAATTGTGATGTGGGAAAGAACTCCGTTTCCGCCCCCCTCGCTCTAAATATAATGAGCCCCCTGGGTTGCCTTACATGCCAGGCAAGACCAAATTATTAACAATAGCCCCGCCATTGTTTAAATTAAAATCCCTAACGTTGCTCACCGTTAAATTAAGTTGAGTCAGAGCACTGATAGTTTGATTATCCAGGTTGTTCTGGATAACGGTACCCAGTCCTGACATGCTCAAGCCAGGATTTTGGATAATGTTGCCATTCTGAATCAATGCCACATTGCCCGGTAACTCGAAAAAAGATGAAGACACTACAGCGCCATTCAACGATATGATTCTTTCCAGACTAAAATCGATAGTGATTCCGTTTGGCAGTACAAACCCGCCTCTTAACTGATCCAGTTCGCTGTCGGAAGCGCGCTCCCAGTGCTCAAACGGGTGGTCTGCAAGAGTTGGCGTTGCATCCGCAAACACTTGACTCGCCATGCCGGCAAGGCCCCAGACCATTATCCGACAAACCGTCCTTATGAATTTATAACAGCCGCTAGATTTATTTACATTCATGTCAAATACGCCTCGCATCAAAAATCCCTAACATTAGGTTGCAGCAAATTGAATTGACCCAGACTGCTTCGGTCAACGGCAGACTCTAACGGTGCCTTGACCCGCAACGCCCACTCTTTCTTATCTTGAAAATGACTCGCCCCCATATCCTGTTTGTCATAGATTAAAAATAAAATACGGTTCTGCCACATGTCTTCGAACTCATCGCGGGGAATGGCTTTGACACCCACCGCGGGATCTCCCACCAAAACATCTCGCTCATCGAGGCCTTTGATAATAACGAAATGCATGTAACCGTTCTTATTAATGATGGTCATCGCCGGAGCGTTGGCGGTAACCAGTTGATCCAAATTAATTTTGAAACCATCGGCGCGATAACCCCGTCTTTCCAGGTAAAGTTTGATATCCAGTAACGAAAAACCCAGTTTTTGAATCTTCTTCTGGTCGCCTTTCTGGTACATATCGACAAACACGCTTTGCTCAGTAACAGGATCGTCATAGTGAAACGTGAGCAGGCTTGCCAGCGCTGCCGAACCACAGCTGAAATCGTACTGTTGCTTGTATACCGTCTTGAAGCGCAGCTCCAAAAAAGTGGTCATGGGTACGTCATAGTTGCCGCCGCCAGCAATGCCGTTTACATTGATTGACCCGGCATTGCTGGAAAAAGCGGGTAACGCGAGCAGCAAATATCTGGCAAAAAATCGTTTCATGTTGTTCCATCTAACCTGGACGGCGTTAAGGCCTGATCGTTACACTCACGATAGTGGAATCCTGAATGATGACGTTGTTACCGCTGTTTTGAATCACGCTGGCAATGCCGCTGACATGGGTAAATGAGCCATTATCGATACTGTTGAAACCGTTCACATTGTGGTTGGCATTGCCGTTGATTGTGGCTTGAAGATCCTGGATATTCAGCAACGCCATATCAAACCCTTCTCGGCCCCTTGCATTATCCAGTTCATCCGGTAACGCTTTTTCGGCCGTAGCAAAGAGGATCTGCCTTTCCTCATTTTGAACGGTATCGGCTGTTACCGGCTGGGTCTTCATTATCATTATAAGTAACGTCAACAAGGTGCTTTTTAGTATCGTTCCCATCACGTTCTCTCCTCATAATTGATGCGTTGTCAGTCAATAGCCGGTGAACGAATGACTCATTCACCGGCCCACCGAAAATTTATTAATTCAAACAATTAATAAACATTAAGGCTACTGACCAACCGTTGCCGTGCCTTGGGTAACATTGACAGTACCGTCAACTAAGACAGATTGTTGCGCCAAACCGGTGCCCGAATTTTGGAAGACTTGGGTCACACCCGCGTTTCCAACGACCGAGCTGTTCATCGTGTTATCCCCCACAGGTATGGCTGCCAATTGCAATCCTCCGGTTGTGTCACTAGCAGGGATACCCGTGACAGAACCATCCAGAAGTTGATTGTTAACTTTGTAGTTACTGGTGGCATCACCATTAATTGCCTGTGCATTACCGTAGCCATCTTGGTACGCTTCGACATATTGCGCGGTAGCGTCGCCAATGTTGGTTGCCGCTGAACCGGCTGCTGACGCTGATGAGCTGTGTGCCGTAGCGTCTCCATTATTGGTTGCTGCATTGCCGTATCCGTACGCATCTGAAGTGTGCGCAACAGCATTTCCAACATTGGTTGATGCCGAACCTGTGCCTGATGCGTGTGAGTCTTCAAGCGTATTGGTAGAAGTCGCCGAGCCACTGCCATTGTTTGCGGTACCATTGTCGCTAGCCGCCGCAATGCCATTCAAACCATCACTGTTGTCAGTGTTGTTGCTGTCGTGGGTAGAAGTTGCCGAGCCACTGCCATTGTTTGACGTACCATGTTCGCTAGCTGCCGCAATGCCAGCGTAACCATCACTGTTATCAGTGTTGTTGCTGTCGTGGGTAGCAGTTGCCGAGCCACTGCCATTGTTTGAAGTACCCCCACTAGATGCCGTCGATTGGCCATTTGCTCCATCTAGACTATTGTTGCTATAGCTGGAGTCCGAATTGGTAGAGTTTGCCGAGCCACTGCCATTGTTTGACGTTCCATTTTCGCTAGCCGCCGCAATGCCATTCAAACCATTACTGTTGTCAGTGTTATTACTATGGCTGGTGTCTGTATTGGCAGAAGTTGCCGACCCACTGCCATTGTTTGCCGTTCCATTTTGGCTAGCCGTCGGAGAACCTTGGAGACCATTACTGTTATCAGCCCAAGGGTTATTGCTATGTTCTGTTGTGGTGACATCGCCGACAGTAGATGTGCCGCTTTCGCTCGCCCCAGCATTACCGTTACCCTGACCGGCGGACGCATCAACACTGGCAGATGACGCGTTGCCGTCGCTTTGTGAAAGGTCAATAGTAGGATTAGCCCAAGCGCTGGAAACAGTACCTAAAGCCAAAAGAATACTAGCAGCCAAGATTTTTTGCTTAAATTGTTTCATAGCTATTACTCCAGAATTAAAGTATAAAATCCCATCGGATGTTTTATCCGACGATGACTGGCACACGCCATCCCACCATAATTTAAAGCGGATCAGGCTGGCTGTTACCGGCGGCTAGTATCATTCAATTGCATCTCAAAATTCCATAGAGCCAATCTTAAAATTCAATTAAAAACACTTTAGAAAGTGTGCTTTTTCGTTATGTGTATGGACTTTGTACGGCGGCATAGGAACATAGAAATACCCATGCATGGAGAACCGCTGTGCGATATGCCGAGTAAAATAAGTACATGGATCATGGAAGGCAATGAATACCCTGATTAATTCTTTGAAACATTCAGCCTGTATCCAAAGCCTTTTATCGTCAAAATCAGTTTCTGGTTATCATGGACATTTTCTATTTTTTTTCTTAGCAAGTGAATGTATTGATAAAGATCCGATTTTGTGGCTCTATCATTTTTAGGCCAAAGATATTTTATAATTTCTTCAGGCGTAAAAATACGATCAAGATCCGTTGACAAGTATTCAATCAGATCGAACTCCTTGGGAGTCAAATCAATTTTATGCCCCTTTAAAAACAAACTTTTATTGCGGGAATCAATATGGAACTCAGCCAATTCCATGTTGCCGGCAGCATGATGCGGATAGGCAGGATCCCGGACTTCTATTGCTTTACTTTCATCGTAACGACTCTCATTGAATCGAGTGTCCAACCTTCTATCGGGAAACACACGCCTTTCTGAATTTATTCTTCTTTCGGTAAAACAACTTCCGCATAAAACGGTTTTTTTAATAAAACTGTCAATCTCGACAATATCCAATGGGTTATTGATGATCATATCGATCCATGCCGGTGTCTCTTCCAAGGCTGTGTCGCATGATTTTCCATTCAGACCACATATTTTTATCTCCCTGCTTTTGCAGGCCTGCCTTAATAAAGCTGCCTCATGACTCATATCTTCTGTAGCGTTTATCAAATCCAGCGGAATAAAGATTAATTCAGGATTAAAAGAAGCGATTTCATTGATTCCATCTATATCGAATGACGCTTCTGTCATCTGAATATTATTTGAGTAACAGTAACCTTTAAGCATAAATAAAAAATATTGATCATTATAAAAATTCATAATTTTTCTGATTTCCTGCATATTTCTTCTTCCTTGTTATTTTAAAAATTATTTAATCAATGCGCTTGACTTTACGTTAATTTTTTACAAATCAGCCGAACAGGATGGGCGTCGGCTCACCCCTATAGCTTGAAATTATCGGGTAAAGTTACTGATGGGTTAAATACTATCGCCGGAAATTTCCCTTCTCGTTCCGTGATGAAATAATATGCTCATTCCGCATGGGCCTTGGTCCATCCTCAATGTTGGATATTCTGTTCAACGTTACCGCACCATTACGGAGACGCTTGTTTCGCGGTAATTAAAAAATGATTCCTCAGTTACCGGATAGAGATCGAAGACGTGTGTCTGACAGAGTGGGTAAGGACGGTATGGTAATTCTCAACATCATGGGCAAGATTGGAAACTTGATCTCCTATCCAGGTATCCTAGGCGTAAAGTCTGACACGAACCTATCGGATAAATTTTATTGAACTCCCTTATACACCATGAAAGGTGAAAACATAATACGTATGAATACTTATAAGTCGTGTGGATAAGTCCTCGTCAATGCTAAACAGTTTGATTCGGGGCCGTGTAGCAATGTCGAAGAAAGATAGGCATGCGGAAGCGCCTGTATTATTCTAGGAAGCGCGATCGAGCTTCGTGATCAGTGTCGGCGTCGACTATGCAACATCGAAAGATGCAGAAACTTTGTATAAATAGGCTTGACTTTTGATGATCGGTAAAAAAACTTCGGCAAAATCAGACATGCCTGCGTGGCACGCGCTTTCGACCGATGCCGTGTTCCAGGCCCTGGACAGCGGCACGAAAGGGCTCACCGAGCAGGAAGCCAGACAGCGACAGAAGCAGCACGGCTACAATCGGCTGACGCCGGCAACACGCACTGGCACCCTGAAGCGCTTTTTGCTGCAGTTTCATAATGTGCTGATCTATGTCCTGCTGGTCTCGGCCGGCATTACCGCGGCAATCGGACATTGGGTGGACAGCGCGGTGATCCTCGGCGTGGTCCTGATCAATGCGCTGATCGGTTTCATTCAGGAAGGCAAGGCGGAACATGCGCTCAATGCGATCCGCAATCTGCTGACCTACGAGGCGATAGTATTGCGCGACGGCAGGCATCTCAAGATTCCCGCGGAAGAACTGGTGCCGGGAGACGTCGTCAGCCTGGAAAGCGGCGACAAGGTGCCGGCCGATTTGCGTCTGTTGCAGGTCAAAAATTTGCGCGCCGACGAGTCGATGCTGACCGGCGAATCACTCCCGGTCGAAAAAAACATGGCGTCCTCCGAAGATCATGCCGCGCTGGGCGACCGCTTCAGCATGGCCTATTCGAGCGCGCTGATCACTTACGGCACCGCGCACGGCATTATCGTCGCGACCGGCGACAACACCGAGATCGGCCGGATCAGCTCGCTTTTGCGCACAGTGCCGCAATTGACCACGCCGCTCTTAAAGCAGATTGCCGGTTTCAGCCGCTGGCTGACCGTCGCGATTCTGATCCTAGCGCTGGCCGCCTTTGGCTACGGCTGGTTTATCGGGCATTCATCGCTGCAAGACCTGTTCATGTCGGCTGTCGGCATTGCGATGGCCGCGATTCCCGAAGGCCTGCCGGCGATCGTGACGATTACGCTGGCGATCGGCGTGCAGCGCATGGCCGCGCGCAACGCGATCATGCGCCGCCTGCCCGCGGTCGAAACGCTGGGCTCGGTGACCGTGATCTGTTCCGACAAGACCGGCACCTTGACCTGCAACGAAATGACCGTCGAATCGATTTCTGTGAACAACGAAGAGTTCACCGTGGAAGGGGCCGGTTACGACCCACATGGCGATTTTAAACTGGCAGGACTGAGTGCAAGCGTCAACGATTATCCCGAGCTGCGGGAACTGCTGCGCGCGGCGGCGCTCTGCAACAATGCACGGATCGAGCAAGCCAACGGCAACTGGCGGCTGCACGGCGACCCGACCGAAGGCGCACTGATTACGCTCGCGCACAAGGCCGGGCTCGATCCGGACTTGCTGAACCAGGAAATGCCGCGTACCGACAGCATCCCGTTCGAAGCGGAACACCGTTATATGGCAACGCTGCACCACGATCATCTCGGTCATGCGTTCATGTTCATCAAAGGCGCACCGGAGCGGATACTGACGATGTGCAGCCTCGAGCGCCACCATGGCGAGGATCGGCCTATTCGGGTCGCGCACTGGCACCGCGTGTTGGACCAGATCGCAGGCCGCGGTCAGCGCTTGCTGGCGATTGCGTTCAAGACCGAACCTGCGACCCGAAGCCAAATCGAGTTTGCCGATGTCGAGAACGGCCTGACCCTGCTCGGCGTGGTCGGCATGATCGACCCGCCGCGCCCCGAAGCGATCGATTCGGTCCGGAAGTGCCAGAAGGCCGGCATCCGGGTCAAAATGATTACCGGCGATCATGCGGCGACGGCCTCTGCAATCGCCGCCCAACTGCATATCGGCAATGGTTCGGTGCTCAGCGGCGCGGACATCGATCGACTCAGCGACGACGAACTGAAGGTTGCGATTCGCGATGTCGATGTGTTTGCCCGCACCAGTCCCGAAAACAAACTGCGCCTGGTCAGCGCGTTGCAGGCGGACGATCAGGTGGTCGCGATGACCGGCGACGGCGTCAACGATGCGCCGGCGCTCAAACGCGCCGATGTCGGGGTGGCGATGGGCAAGAATGGCACCGAGGTCGCGAAAGAAGCCAGCGAAATGGTGCTGGCCGACGACAATTTCGCCTCGATCGTGCATGCGGTCGAGGAAGGACGCAGCATCTACGAAAACCTGAAAAAATCGATCATCTTCATCCTGCCGACCAGCGGCGGCGAGGCGTTGACGATCGCCGCCGCGATCATGACCGGCGAAGCCCTGCCGATTACCCCGGTGCAGATACTCTGGGTCAACATGATCACCGCCGTCACGCTGTCGCTGACGCTGGCCTTCGAGCCGACCGAGAGAAGGATCATGCGGCGTAAACCGAGAGATCCGCATGAGCCGCTACTGTCGGGATTTTTGGGATGGCGTATTCTGTTTGTCTCGCTGATCCTGGTGAGCGGCACCTTCGGGTTGTTCTTACATCAACAAGCCCTCGGCGCTTCGGTGGCGGAGGCGCGGACGATAGCAGTCAATACACTGGTACTGTTTGAAATGTTCTATGTTTTCAACAGCCGCTACCTGTATCAGTCGGTTCTGAGTCCGCGCGGCCTGTTCGGAAACGGCACCATCTGGTTCGCCGTCTTTGTGTTGACGGGTTTCCAGCTGGCTTATACCTATTGGCCTCCGATGCAGACCTTATTCGGCTCGGTCGATCTCGACCTGCCGACCTGGGGCTTGATGATCGCGGTCGCGTCCAGCGTCTTCTTTCTGGTCGAGATCGAGAAGTTTTTTATCCGCTTGTTCATGAATAAAAAATCAAACGGCTGAGCCACTTTTTGTGGACAGTTATGTCGAAAAGGATCATCCCTTTCGATGATTTTAACCCATCGGCGCAGCCCATTGAAAACGGTTGCGGCACGCTTGAGCAACTTTGTATTGAGGAGACCACTATGAACAACGCAGAAAATCCCGCGAATTCAGCCTGCATGCCCGGCGTTATCCCTCACCTGGTCTGCGCCGGCGCGGCCGCAGCCATCGATTTCTATGCCAAGGCTTTCGGAGCAACCGAAATGATCCGGCTTCCCGCCGCGAACGGCAAGCTGATGCATGCCTGTTTAAGCCTCAACGGCGCTGCCGTGATGCTGGCGGACGAATGTCCGGAACAAGGCATGCTCGGGCCCAAATCCCTGAAAGGCACGCCGGTGACGATCCACCTGACGGTTCCGGACGTGGATGCGTTGTTCAGCCAAGCCGTGAATGCCGGCGCCACCGTGATCATGCCGGTTGCGGACATGTTCTGGGGCGACCGCTACGGTATCGTCGAGGATCCATTCGGACACCGCTGGTCGATGGCGACACATCAACGTCAGTTGACGAAAGAGGAGCTAATCGAAGCGGCGCGCGCTGCCGAAGACGCCTGTCTCAAAAAATGATGCACCGCCGGCTCGGTCCGGTTATTCCCAACCTTTCAGGAGTGTTGCGATGTCGAAGATTACGCCTTTTTTATGGTTCGACGGCCAAGCCGAAGCGGCGGCGAATTTTTATGTTTCGGTTTTCGAAGATTCGAAACTGCTCAATGTGTCCCGTTACGGTGACGGCGCGCCGATGCCCAAGGGCACGGTCATGGCGGCCAGCTTTCTGCTGGCGAACCAGGAGTTCATCGCCTTGAACGGCGGGTCGCAGTTTACCTTCTCGCCGGCCATCTCGTTCGTCGTGAACTGCGAGACCCAGGATGAAATCGATCATTATTGGGAGAAATTGGCCGACGGTGGGGCACATCTGCAATGCGGCTGGCTGCAGGACCGCTACGGCGTATCCTGGCAGGTCGTTCCGGCCATTTTGGGCCAGTTGATGTCCGACAGTGAGTCCGCCAGGGCGCAGCGGGTCATGACGGCGATGCTGCAAATGGGCAAGCTGGATATCGAAGCGCTGCAACAGGCGCATCGCGGCGACTGACAGAAGCCGCCGGATCAAATCATCAACAAAAGCTACCTTGCAATCAGGAGACACAGCCTATGAAAGTCATGGTCATGGTCAAAGCCAGCCCAAGTTCCGAGTCCGGAACAATGCCGAGCGAGGCATTGTTGGCTGCAATGGGCCAATTCAACGAAGAGCTGGCCAAGGCCGGCATCCTGCTCGCGGGCGAAGGCCTCCAGCCCAGTTCAAAAGGCGTTCGAGTCCGTTTTTCCGGCCGGCAGCGCACGGTCATCGCCGGGCCGTTCATCGAAACCAAGGAACTGGTCGCGGGCTATTGGCTTTGGCGGGTCAAGTCGATGGAAGAAGCGATCGACTGGGTCAAACGCTGCCCGAATCCGATGCCGGAAGAGTCCGAGATCGAAATCCGCCCTTTGTTCGAAGCCGACGATTTCGGCGACGCCTTCACCCCGGAACTGCGCGAACAGGAAGCAGGCATCCGGGCCATGGCCCTGGGACTTGGCGCCGTCCGTTTTGAAAATCTGGAAAATCGCACGATAGCCGGGTTAAACGCACGCTTTTCCCTGGAAACGCTCGGCAATATCCCTCTGCATTGGCAGCGCTTCGTGCCGCATTTGGGCCATATTCCGGGTCAAATAGGCAAGACGGCTTACGGCGTTTGCTGGAACCCCGGCGAAGGATGCAGTTTCGATTACCTGGTCGGCGTCGAGGTCGACGATACCGCGCATTTACCATCAGGCTTCGAGCATCTGCAATTGGCGGCCGGGAGATATGCCGTGCTGACTCATGTCCAACACGTCGGATCGATCAAACAAACGATTGATGCCATCTGGACGCAATGGGTACCGGACTGCGGGATTCATATCGCGTCGCTACCCTGGTTCGAGCGCTACACCGAAGCATTCGACCCGGCCACGGGACTCGGCGGCGTCGAGATTTGGCTGCCCTTGGCCGAATAAACACAAACCACTACAGCTTTTCTTTTGTAGGAGATACCATCATGGCTTATATCGACGGCTTTTTACTGCCATTGCCCACCAGCAACATCGACGAATACCGCCGGCAAGCGCAAGCAGCCGGACAAATCTGGATCGAGCACGGCGCGTTGGCGTTCCAGGAATGCATAGCGGACGACATGACGCCCCAGGGCTCGCTGACTTTTCCGGAACTGATCAAAACGCAGGCGGGCGAAACGGTCGTCTTCTCGTATATCGTCTTCGAGTCGCGCGAACATCGCGATCAGGTCAATGCCAAGGTGATGGCGGACCCGCGCCTCAAAAACCTGTGCGATCCCGACAACATGCCGTTCGATTGCAAGCGGATGGCTTATGGCGGATTCAACAGTTTGGTCTCGCTTTGAGCTTACTGCTCGCGCAAAATGATAAGGTGCAATTCAATGACGATAGGCGGCCGAATTCGGCCGCATGTATGCTTGAACATCTGGCGTATGTCTCTGTCGCTAATGCGCCCTACAGCATTTATTTATTGCTTTAAAAATCACTCAGGATAGCCGTATCTGATCATCGCCTTATTTTTGGATGACATCCCTTTGAAAAATAGGGCTAACGTCATCCATTTGTTGCAAGGAAAACTTGGATGAGGAAAGATACACGGAATCTGTATAATCATTTATTAGACACGCTTATGGACAAATCTGATCAACAATGTAAAGACGTTTATGCCCATTACGGTTTGGCAATGTTTTGCGCCCAATGTTTAGAACAGGCCATAATCATTCAAATTCTATTTTTGGATCATATGCCAAATGCTGTGGCTGCATTTACAACAGAAGAGGAATGGATTCAAAATTTTGACGAATTTATCGGTCATGCCTCGTCTAAAACGATGGGACAACTACTTGGAAAATTACAAAAGTTGGGTATTCCCTGCGATGAACCAAGCCAAGACCTCAAGACGGCATTGAAAAAACGCAATTGGTTAGCACATTGTTACTTTCCTGAACGAGCTGTGGAATTCATGAATGAACAAGGTCGCTTAGAAATGATCTCAGAACTGGAAACTACCCACGCATACTTTAGACAAGTAGAGAATAAGGTTAATCGGATAACTGATGAGGTTTCTGTAAAGTATGGGCTAACAGATGGAGTGAAAGAAAAAATGATGGCTCAAATGTTAACGGAAATAAAAGCTGACATTTAAGTACCAGTGAAATACAACGTATCTAGCCTTTTTCTGGTTCCCACGTGCCACGTGGTAACCCAGTGCGGACGCGCCTGCGTCCCGTATCGCGACGCAGGCGCATCGTGACTGCATTCCCGCGCGGCGCACGGGAACGAGTCAGGTACGGGACGCATTGCTCCCCTTTTTGATGCCAATTCAAGCTAGAAACCTTGGCAATCGGAATAGATTGTTAGCCTGAATGCTGAAAACGGGTCAAATATTCCACCAGATTTATTGAATGGTGGGTGGTTCGCACCCTACAGCTCAATGTTTACCCGGCTCCAGCTTCACGCCGCGCCTCTCATAAGCCACATACGCCTGCAACGCGATCATCTTCGGATCGTCGGCGGCTAACGGCTGGCCTTCCAAAGGATTGCGCAAGCACCAGTTGATCATTTCCCACAGCGGAATCACCTTGCCGATCTGCTTCTGGAATTTCGGATAGGTTTCGGGATGCGTGTTCGCCGCGTTCGGATGGCATTGCCCGCAGGCGACGCCGTTCGTGCCCAGGGTCGGACTGGTCCACAGTTCCCTGCCCTGTTTCACGACTTCCATGAATTGCCCTTGCCAGCGCTCAAGGTCGTCCTTGCTGAATTCGTCAGCCTGAACCGAAGCAGCGGCCATCAGCGCCGCCAGCCCCAAAACCGATGTTTTTGTGTACAAGCATTTCATAACTTATTCTCCAAGGCGGATTAAAAATGGCTTTGCGGCGGAATTCGCGCGCCTTCGGACTGGTACTCTGCATCGACCGGTTTTTTGGCGGCCTTGTCGAAACCCACGCTACGGCCGGTGTTTTCAGGCAGCAGGTAATTGAGATCGACATGGCCGCTCGCGACGTTGATGAACTGCCAGCCGGTCGCATCGCGTTCGAAGAACGGGTCGGCGCGGTTCATCGGCACGGTCAGTTTCGGCAGGTATTGCTCGGCCTGCGCATAAGTTGAAGGATACGGCCACGGCCAGGCGGTCGCCATCACCGAGTTGAAACTGATATTGCCGATCTGATTGTATTGAATCTGATGTACATGACCGTAAATCACCGAAACCTTGTTGAAAGGCTTCAACAAGGCCTGAATCTGCTCGGCGTCCTCGGTCCAGAAATTCCAGCCCTTGTAAATCTTTTGCAGCGGCGAATGCGAAAACACAACGATCGGGGTCGATTTCTGAATCTTTTCCAGATTTTTTTTCAACCATTGGCGCTGTTCGTCGCCAACCATGAATGGCGAACTGTTCGGATTGTCGAGGCCAGCCATTTCCAGCATGCGCTGTTCATTGCTCGGCCAGCGGTGGTAGGTCCAGTCGTCGTAAGTGCGGATGCTGTTCAGTACGATGAAATGCACGCCCTTGTGATCGAAACTGTAATACTGCGGGCCGAACAGCTTTTCCCAGTAAGCGCCGAGATCCAGGTAATAGTCGTGCTCGCCCATCACATAGCGGGTTTTATATTTCAACGCCGATAGGATTTCGGCGCCATGATCAAGCTCCGGCGCCGAACCCAATTGCGCGAGATCGCCGCCGAACATCACGAAGTCCGGTTTCGGAGTCAACAGATTGGCTTCGGCGACCGCGCGGATCAGACCGCGGTCCCAGTTTCTGACGAAACGGTTACCTTTGATCTGTTGAATGTGCGCATCCGATATATATGCAAAGGTGAAGTTCTGCTGCGCATCGGCAAAGGCCAGTTCGACTAGGCTGATCGGCAGGGTGCTGCCGAGCGCCAGGGCGCCGGAGGTTTGCAGGAAATGGCGGCGGCTGCGATTAATGTGATTCATGTCCTGCCTCCTGTTGGGCTGCGGCTGTGACGGTTTGAGCAAACTGCGGGCTGGTCAGCGCTTTCAGAAATTCGACCAGATCATTGATCTGCGCCTCGGTCAGATTCAAGGGCCGAATCCCGCCGCTCAGAAAATCGTTGACCTTGGCGTCGGCCGGCGTCACGCCGCCGTTGTTGTAATGGATCACCACCTCTTTCAGCGTTTTCAGACTGCCGTCGTGCATGTACGGCGCGGTCAGGTCGATGTTGCGCAAGGTCGGCGTCTTGAACGCGCCGATCGCGGTCATCTTGTCGGTCACCGCGAAACGGCCGAGCTCGGAAGATTTCTTGTCGGTCAGCACGATCTGATCGACGTCGCCGCCCTTCGCTTTCGCCTCCAGAGACGCGCTGGCCAGACGCGGCACATCGTCCTGAATCGCATTGATGCCGATGCCGATGTTATGGAACTTGCTGTCGGTGAACAGGGCCTGATCGTTTTCGATCGTGTGACAGGAAACACAACGGCCTTGGTCGATGAACAACTGGAAGCCGCGCACTTGCGCCGCGTTCAACGCGCGCTTGTCGCCTTGGATGTAATAGCGGTCGAAGGGCGAGTTGCCGGACACGATGGAACGTTCGAAACTCGCGATAGCCTTCGCGACATGGTCCATCGTCAACTTCGCGTCAGCGACGCCGAACACTTCCGTAAACGCTTTTTTGTAGTCCGGATCGGTGCGCACGATCTGCAGGATCGGTTCATGATTGGCCAGGCCGCCTTCGACCGGATTGACGGGCGGCTGTTTGGACTGGCCTTCCAGATCGGGCTCGCGGCCGTCCCAAAACTGCGAGGTGTAAAACGCCGCATTGACCACGGTCGGCGCGTTGCGCGTGCCGGTCAGACCATGATGGCCGGTCGAGAATTGTTTGCCGTCGGTGAACGCGTGTTTTTCGCTGTGGCAGGTCGCACAACTGACCGTGCCGTCGATCGAGAAGCGCGCGTCGTGAAAAAGCTTGTCGCCGAGCGCAATCTTCGCCGGCGTCTGCGGATTGTCGGCCGGAATCGGCACCGGCGGCAGACCGAGCAGTGGATTGGCTGCCGGGGGATTCGTCTCGGGGGCGGCCGTTGTTTGCGCCTGCGCAAACAACGCGGTGATGCTGAGCGTCAGCACGGAGAGTAAACGCATCGGAGCCTCCATCGGTTTGCTTCATACAGATGGATAATAGACCGGAAAAGTGCCGCAACGTTCTCCACTCTTCAGCAAAACGGTAAGTTCCACCGGCAGCGTGGAGAAATCTACCGCCTGTCCTGACGCCGCCAACTGTCGAGGAAGTGCCTAACCAGCAGCTTCACGCTCGCATTCATGTCGTCCGCGCCGACGGCCGCGAACTTGCCGGTCAGCGACAACATGCAGATACCGTGGATGCCGCCCCATAACGTCCGCGCGGCCTGTTTGGCCTGCGCCTCGCTTCGGTCCTCGGCCAGTTGTTTGAATTCCGCTTCGAAACGCGAAAACGCGCGTTCGATTTTTTCTTGGTACCAGTCCGGTAGTTCCCCGCCCTCCGGCTGGCGATGCTCGAAGATAAGACTCCAGCAATTGAAGTGGCGGTCGGCAAAGTTCAGGTAAATCTCCGCGATCGCTTCGATCGCCTGTGCCGGCGCTTGAGGCGGCATGTTGTCGAACTGCTCGCTCAACGCATCGAGCGTGCGGGCGTTCAATTGCAGCACCAGATCGTTCATGTTCTCGAACACCATATAGATGCTGCCGACCGTATAGCCGATTTCGAACGCGACATTGCGCATCGTCAGCGCCTTGCTGCCTTCTTCGGCGACCAGCGTTTCGGCGGCCTGAAGCACCATGGCCTTGATTTCTGGGAGTGTATGTTGGCTTCTTCTTGCCATTCTGTTTTAGGTTGTTGATTAAAGACTCGGCGACAGCATCAGGCCGCTTGTCAAATCGTCCGGTCCGCGCTGGACGGACTGTTTTCCGCGAAATAACGGACCATAAAATCGACAAACGTGGTCAGTTTGGCCGGCAAAAAGCGCCGCTGCAAATAAGTCGCATAAATCGCCAGCGACGGAATCCGAAATGCCTGCAACACTTCGACCAGTTTGCCCTCCGCCAGATAATTCGCGACCGAAAATTCCGGCGCCTGGGTAATGCCCATGCCCAACGCCGCGGCCTGGCACAGGGCGCGGCCGTTGTTCGAGGCGAAATGCCAATTCGTTTTGATCTTGACCTCGTCGTTGCCGGCATGGAAAATCCAGTAATCGCGGTGTGGCGTATCCATGTAATGCAGGCAGCGGTGTTCGCTGAGTTCCTCGATGCATTCCGGTTTGCCGTGCGCTGCGATATACTCCGGCGATGCATAAACGCACAGACGCGTCTCGGCGATTTTCCGGGCCACCACGCCGAGGTCCAGGGTGTCGGTGACCAGAATCGACAGATCGAAATTGCCCTCGCCGAGATTCACATGACTGTTGCGCAAGGTCATCAAAATTTTGACGTCCGGGTACTCGCGCTGATAGGCCTCGATCGCCGGCACCATGAACAAGCCGCCGAAGTCGATCGGCGCTATGATTTTCAACACCCCGCGCACGTTTCTGCCGAGCTGCGAGGTCGATTCGTCCAGTTCCAGAAAATCGTCCAGCAATTGCTTGCCGCGGTGATAGTAAATCTCTCCGGCCTCGGTCAGGCTGATCTGGCGCGTCGTCCGGTTCAGCAAGGCAACGCCGAGCGATTCTTCCAGTTGCGCCATGTATTTGGTTATCATCATCGCGGACAGATTCATTTCGCGCGCAACCGCCGCGAAAGTACCGAGTTCGACGATACGGCAAAATACCCGCATGTTGTTCAATTTGTCCATGGCTGCCAACTATAAACTATAGATTTATATTTTATAAATTTTTAACTCTATTTAAAGTCTGGGTTTAGTCGGGTATATTGCGCAGCGGAGATAGTTAGAAGAAGCCGCTTGGCCCTGTGCATCGAAAGAGACAAGACCAAGCGGTTTTTTTATATCAACCGATTTTCGATCCTAAATAATAACGATAAGAGGCACTCATGAGCAAAATACTGAATGAAGTTCTAGCCGCCAACCGCGACTATGCCAACAATTTTGGCGATAAAGGCAATTTGCCGATGCCGCCGGGCCGGCACTTCGCGATTCTGACCTGCATGGACGCCCGCCTCGATCCGGCCAAGTATGCGGGCCTGTCCGAAGGCGACGCCCACGTGATCCGCAATGCCGGCGGCCGCGCCAGCGACGATGCGATCCGCTCGCTGGTCATTTCCTACAAACTGCTCGGCACCCGCGAATGGTTCGTGGTGCATCATACCGATTGCGGTATGGAGACCTTTACCGACGACATCATGCGCCGCCTGCTGAACAGCAGCCTGAAAACCGCGTCGATCGACGCCAGCGGCTGGCATGACAGCGGCCAGGGTCCGGGCTCCGCCGAAGGCAATTATATCGACTGGCTGACGATCCCGAACCAGGAACAAAGCGTGCTCGAAGACGTTACCCGTATCAGGAATCACCCTTTGGTGCCGCGCGACATTCCGGTTTACGGTTATATCTATGATTGCAAATCAGGACGCTTGATCGAAGTTCCCTCTGCAACAGAAGCCGGAAAGGCAGTTTAAGCATCCTCCGTGCCATCCGCCCGCGCCCTCTGGGCGCGGGCGGAGACCTTATGCTGTCATATTGCCCTCGCCCACTTATCCCCATTATCGGCCTGACCGAAATGGCCAAATGGCGCTGCGCTTCCGCCGCGAAGGCTTACCGGAAACGCACGATCCGCAGACATAAAATCATGAAGCCACTCCCTCATCAAGAACTTCTCGCGATCGTCGATCAAGACGACAACGTCATCGACACCTGCGCCCGGCACATCGTGCATGCAACGGGCCTCATGCACCGTGCGGTGCATATTCTGGTATTCGACGAATCCGGCCGCCTGTTCCTGCAAAAACGCTCGATGAGCAAGGACCTGAATCCGGGGCTCTGGGATACCTCGGCCGCAGGGCACGTCGATGCGCATGAAGATTATGATGCCAGCGCGCTCAGGGAACTGCGCGAGGAACTCGGCGTCGAGCACGACGGCCCGATCGCGCCGATGCTCAAGCTTCCGCCAACCCTTGAAAACGGCATGGAGTTCGTCCAGGTCTATCGGATCATGCATAACGGCCCGTTTGTACTGGCGGCGGACGAGATCGACGCCGGCGACTGGTTTACGCCCGGCGAGATCGACGCCCGCGTGCAGGCCGATGACTTAGAGCTGACGCCGACCTTCAAGATGCTTTGGCGGCACTGGGGGGGCACGGCGAGCGCTTGACGCCCCTATCCTACTTCGCTAGCGGGCGGCAAAGCGCCGCCCGCCCGGCCGATCAGCCCTGCAATGCCCCGCGGATCACCGCCACGATCATTCTGATCGTTGACTCGTCCAGCTCCGAACAGATTGGCAAAGACAAACAGTTCGCCGCGACCTGTTCGGTCACCGGCAGTTTGACGCCGGCGCAGGCTTCCTTGAACACGTTTTGCCGATGCAACGGCACCGGATAATACACCGCGCAGCCGATCTGCTTTTCCTGCAAGGCCTTCATCACCTCGTCGCGGCGGTCGCATAGCAAGGTGTATTGGTGATACACGTGCTCGCCGACGCCGTCCTCAAAAGGCGTCGCCAACGGCAGATCGGCCATCAGCTCCGAATACAGATGCGCGGCACGGCGGCGCGCCTGATTGTAGCGGTCAATGCGCTTCAGCTTGGCGCGCAAAATCACCGCCTGCATTTCATCCAGTCGGCTGTTGTAGCCGATGATGTCGTGATAATAGCGCACTTTCGAGCCGTGATTGTGCAGCATCTTGAGCGTTTCGGCGGCGGCATCGGAGTTGGTCACGACCAGGCCGCCGTCGCCGTAGGCGCCGAGGTTTTTGCTCGGAAAGAAGCTGTAAGCGCCCGCATCGCCGATCGCGCCGGTCTGTTTGCCGTTGATCGAGGCGCCGAAAGACTGGCAGCAATCCTCGATCAGTTTCAGATCGTACTGCTTGCAGATGTCGGCGATCCGCGTCATATCGGCCGGCTGGCCGAACAGATGCACCGGCATGATAGCCTTGGTAAGCGGCGTAATCGCCTGCTCGATCGCCTCCGGCGAGATGTTGAAGGTCTTGGGATCGATGTCAACAAACACCGGCTTCGCGCCGACATAGCAGATCGCCTCGGCGGTCGCGATGAAGGTGAACGCGGTCGTGATCACTTCATCGCCGGGCCCGATGCCTTCCGCGATCAGCGCCAGGTGTAGCGCATCGGTGCCGGAGGCGACGCCGATAGCATGCTTGACGCCCAGATAATCGGCGCATTCCTGTTCGAAAGCCTGCACGTTCGGGCCCAGAATGAACGAGCAGTTCGCGATCGTTTCGGCCAGGCCGCGCTCGACTTCGTCCTTGATTTCAGCGTACTGCGCCTTCAGGTTTACCATTGGTATCATGTTATCTTCCTAAATGTCTCTAAATTCAGTAATGTCCACCGAGAAAATTCCTTTCTAGGTAGGGTGGATAAGCGAAGCGCATCCACCAACGCTGGCCCACAGTGGTGGATGCGCTTCGCTTATCCACCCTACGCATAATCTTAACTGATGTTACGCACGATTAAATATCCACGAAAAACTCAAAAAGCACGAAAAAATGGATAAGGAAATTTGATGCAAAGAAGGCAGTTACAAAACTTGTTACGCCTCCATCATTGTTGAAATAAAAGCGCTTTTCGCTGCACCGTGAGTGCATAAAGGCGCAGTGCTGAATTACCTGAAAGCGACGGCAATGCACCTGGACTTGCTGCTCAACTTTGACCACTATCCGAAAGCAACGGCTGACCGGATTGAGTTATGAAATTTTTCGTGCCTTTCGTGTTTTTTGTGGACAATGCCTAACATCAGATCTTAATTTAGCAGCTCCGTAATCCTGATCGCGGTCGCGAGCGCCCTTCTCCCGGCTTCTCCCGGCACCAGCGGTTTTTCGCCGCTTTGGATGCAGGCGATAAAATGTTTGATTTCTTCGAGCAAGGCGTCGCTGGTCGCGAACACCGATTCTTCGGTCACGATCTCCGGAATGCCGGGGAACATTTCTTTGTCGCCGGTGCGGTGCTTGGTCAGCACACGGTTCTGGAAATCGACCGATACATACGAAGACGGCCGGAACAGCCGCATCTTGCGCTCCAGCTTCATGCTGATCCGGCTCGCGGTCACATTCGCGACGCAGCCGTTCTTGAACTGCAAACGGGCGTTCGCGATGTCGGTGCCCTGGGTTAAGACGGCGGTGCCGCTCGCGTCGATCCGCTCGACCTCCGAATCGACCAGCGCCAGGATGATGTCGATGTCATGAATCATCAAGTCGAGCACGACGCTGACATCGTTCGCGCGCGGATTGAACGGCGCCAGCCGGTGCGATTCGATGAACAGCGGCTTTTCTTCTTTATCGAGCCCGAGCACGGCCGGGTTGAAGCGCTCCAGATGGCCGACCTGCAAAATCCGGTTTTTCTCTTTTGCAATCGCGATCAGTTCGTCGGCTTCTTCGAGCGTGACCGTGATCGGCTTTTCGACCAGCACATGCGCGCCGGCCAAGAGAAAATCCTTCGACACGCTGTGATGCAGCGTCGTCGGCACGACCACGCTGACCGCATCGACCTGACCCAGGAGTTCCCGGTAATCGGTCAACGCCTTGGCGCCGTGTTTTTCGGCGATGTTGCGGGCGGCCGCTGCATCGATGTCGACGACCGCGACCAGTTCCGCATCCGGCAGCGAGGCGTATTTTTCCGCGTGAAACTTGCCGAGATACCCCGTGCCGATCACCGCGCATTTTAATTTTTTCATCTGTGTTTTCCGGCTATCCGCGTCGGCATCAGATCAACCCGCCTGTTTTGCCGACGCAACAAACCGTCCATTGTAATGGATGCGTTGATTTAAGCAAATGGCGCAATCTCGCAATGCTCAATCGAGGCCGGCTTCCGCAAGCCTGACCGCCAAACCGGTGCGTTTTCGGCGCGTAGCGAAAAAAATCTCCTCCCTCCAAAACCGCCCAATAATCGAGCCCGGCCGGCCAATCGATTTATGTTATCCTATAGGGCTTGGTTTTTTTCATAAATTCCCATATCACTTTATGCGAACTCGCGTTAAAATTTGCGGTTTTACTCGCGCCGAGGATGCGGTACAGGCCGCCAGGCTCGGGGCCGATGCGATCGGGTTGGTGTTTTATCCGCCAAGCCCTAGGAATGTCGACATCGATCAGGCGCTGCGGATAACCGCCGCCCTGCCCGCGTTTACGACGGTCGTCGCGTTGTTTGTCGACGAAGAGGAAGCCAGGATACGCGAGATTTTGCAGAAAGTGCCGATCGATTGCCTGCAGTTTCACGGCGACGAACCGAGCGATGCCTGCCGGATTTACAATAAACGCTATATCAAGGCGGTCAGGGTCAGACCTGAAACCGATATTGCGGCACTGGCAGGGCACTATTACGATGCGGCGGGCTTGCTTTTGGATGCCTGGCATCCGGATGCGAAAGGCGGCACCGGCAGCCTTTTCGATTGGAACAGGATTCCCGAACACTGCGGCTTGCCGATCATTTTGGCGGGCGGGTTGAATGCGGAGAACGCCTATGATGCGGTACGGACGGTCAAACCTTATGCGCTGGATGTCAGCAGCGGGGTGGAAGCGGCCAAAGGTGTCAAGGATGCGGCCAGAATGGCGGCATTTTTGACAGAAGTTAATAAGGGTGACAGAACAAATTATGACAGATAAATACAATATGCCCGATGCTCGGGGCCATTTCGGCCCTTACGGCGGAACCTTCGTCGCGGAAACGCTGATCCTGCCGATCCAGGAACTCAATGAAGCTTATCATCGCTATATGCAGGACCCGGAATTCCTGGCCGAACTGGATGACGATTTGCAGCATTATGTCGGCCGGCCGTCACCGCTGTATCATGCCGAGCGCTGGAGCCGCGAACTCGGCGGCGCGCAGATTTATCTGAAACGCGAAGACCTGAACCATACCGGCTCGCACAAGATCAACAACACGGTCGGCCAGGCCTTGTTGGCCAAACGCATGGGCAAGACCCGGATCATCGCCGAAACCGGCGCCGGCCAGCACGGCGTCGCGACCGCGACCGTCGCCGCCCGCCTCGGCCTCGAATGCGTGGTCTACATGGGCGCGGTCGATGTCGCGCGCCAATCGCTGAACGTGTACCGGATGAAGCTTTTGGGCGCTAAGGTCGTCGCGGTCGAATCCGGCTCGAAAACACTGAAAGACGCGCTGAACGAAGCCCTGCGCGACTGGGTCACCAATGTCGACAACACTTTCTACATCATCGGCACGGTCGCAGGACCGCACCCGTATCCGGCGATGGTCCGCGACTTTCAGACCATTATCGGCCGCGAAGCGAAGCAGCAATGCCAGGACATGACAGGGCGCCTGCCCGATGCGCTGGTCGCCTGCGTCGGCGGCGGCTCGAACGCGATCGGCCTGTTTTATCCGTTCATCGATGACGAGACGGTCAAACTGTACGGCGTCGAAGCGGCCGGCGACGGCATCGAAACCGGACGCCATTCGGCCCCGCTGTCGGCCGGACGCCCCGGCGTACTGCACGGCAACCGCACTTATTTGATGGCTGACGACGACGGCGAAATCATCGAAACCCATTCGATCTCGGCGGGACTCGATTATCCGGGCGTCGGCCCCGAGCATGCCTGGCTGAAAGACACCGGCCGCGCGAATTATGTCAGCATCACCGACAACGAAGCGCTGGATGGTTTCTATGCGTTGACGCGGATGGAAGGCATCATTCCGGCGCTCGAATCGAGCCACGCGATGGCTTATACGATGAAACTGGCGCCGACGATGAACAAAGACCAGATCATCATTGTCAATCTGTCCGGCCGCGGCGACAAAGATATGCAAACGATGGCCAAACGCGAGGGAATTTTACTGTGAGCCGATTAGCCGCCAAATTTGAAGAACTGTCCCAAAACGGCCGCAAGGCGCTGATCCCTTTCATTACCGCGGGCGATCCGAACCCCGATTTCACGGTACCGCTGATGCACGCGATGGTGCAGGCCGGCGCCGACATCATCGAACTGGGCGTGCCGTTTTCCGATCCGATGGCCGACGGCCCGGTGATTCAGCGCGCCAGCGAGCGCGCGCTCGAACACAAGATGAGCCTCCGCCGCACCTTGGCGATCGCAATGGAGTTTCGCCGCACCGACACGAAAACGCCGTTGGTCGTGATGGGTTATTTAAACCCGATCGAAGCGATGGGCTATGAAGGCTTCGCGAATGCGGCACAGAGAGCCGATATCGACGGCGTCTTGACCGTCGACCTGCCGCCCGAGGAAGGCGAGGCCTGCGCGGCCGAACTGAAGGCGCGCGACATCGATACGATCTTTTTGCTGGCGCCGAACAGCAGCGCCGAGCGGATCAAAAAAATGGGCGAGATCGGTTCCGGCTACCTCTATTATGTCTCGCTGAAAGGCGTGACCGGCGCGGGCCATCTGAATACCGCCGACGTAGAACAAAAACTGAAAGAAATCCGCGCGAACGCAAGCCTGCCGGTCGGCATCGGCTTTGGCGTGAAAGACGCGGAAACCGCGAAAACCGTGGCTTCACTAGGCGACGGCGTGGTGGTCGGCAGCGCGCTGATCAGCAAAGTCGAAGCGAATCTGGACGATCCGGAGCGCGCAAAAACAGAAATCGTCGAGTTGCTGGCCGCGATGCGCCAGGCGATGGATAATTAAAAAAATCACGGCGTCACGACGCTACTACGAGGCAGATAACGAATGAGTTGGTTTCAGAAACTGGTTCCGTCAACGATCAGAACGGAAAACTCCAATAAAAAAGGAGCCGTGCCTGAAGGCTTGTGGAATAAATGCCCCAGCTGCAATGCGATTCTTTACAATCTGGAACTGGAAAGAAATCTGCATGTGTGCCCGAAATGCGAACACCATATGCGCATCTCGGCCCGCACCCGGCTGGACATTTTTCTGGACGAGGAAGGCCGCGAGGAAATCGGCAAGGGCGTCAAACCGACCGATCCTTTGAAATTCAGGGACAGCAAAAAATACAAGGACCGCATCGTTCAAGCGCAGAAACAAACGAAGGAAAGCGATGCGCTGATCGTGATGAGAGGCAAGCTGAAGGGGGCCGACATCGTCGCGGCCGCGTTCGATTTCAGTTTCATGGGCGGTTCGATGGGTTCGGTCGTCGGCGAGCGCTTCATGCGCGGCGTGAACAGGAGCCTGGAGCTCGGCTGCCCTTTCATCGTGTTTACCGCGAGCGGCGGCGCCCGGATGCAGGAATCGTTGTTTTCGCTGTTCCAGATGGCGAAGACCAGCGCCACGCTGACCAAATTGTCGGAAGCGGGCATCCCCTACATTTCGTTCATGACCGACCCGACCATGGGCGGCGTCTCGGCGAGCCTTGCGATGCTCGGCGACATCAACGCAGCCGAACCGAACGCGCTGATCGGTTTTGCCGGCCCCCGCGTGATTGAACAGACCGTGCGCGAAAAACTGCCCGAAGGCTTTCAGCGTAGCGAGTTTTTGCAGGAACACGGTGCGGTCGACATGATCATCGACCGCCGCGACATCCGCGACAAAATCGCCAACATCCTGAGTATGTTGTCGCCGGTCAAGATCGAACCCTTGGCGCGCCTGGAATATCTCCACGAGCCCGAACCGGAAAGCGTCGATGACGCGGCCGGAGAAAGTCAAATCGTAGCAGAAGACGAGTAGTCGATTACCCCCCTATCCTTGATGCCGCGTTTCAATACGCTAAAAGAGTGGCTGGCCTGGCAAGAAAGCCTGCATCCTTTAGCAATCGACCTGGGACTGGAACGCGTCGCGCGCGTTTTTGCTGCGCTCGATCCGAATTACCGGAAACCGGCCACGATTACCGTGGCCGGCACCAACGGCAAAGGTTCCTGCGTCGCCTATCTCGAAACAATTTACCGGGCGCAGGGCTATCGGGTCGGCGCTTACACCTCTCCGCATATCTTGCGCTACAATGAACGTATCAAGATCGACGGCGTCCCGGCCGCCGACGAGTTGATCTGCGAGGCATTCGCCCGCATCGAAGCGGCTCGCCAAGACATATCGCTCAGCTATTTTGAATTCGGCACGCTGGCCGCACTCGATATTTTCTCGCGTCATCAAGTCGATATTCAGATCCTGGAAGTCGGCATGGGCGGTCGTCTCGACGCGGTCAATATCGTCGACCCGGATGTGGCCCTGATCAGCAGCATCGGCATCGATCATGTCGATTGGCTCGGCCAGACCCGCGAGGAGATAGGCGCCGAAAAAGCCGGCATTTTCCGCAGCGGATCGCCGGCGATCATCGGCGACCCGGAACCGCCCGCCTCGCTGATCCGATGCGCCAACGACAAAAATGCTAGACTGTTTTGCATAAACCATGACTTCAGCTATCGAAAAACCGAGGCCGGCTGGGATTGGCATTGCGGCGACCAGCGCCTCGAGAATTTGCCGCCGCCGGCCCTGAAAGGCGAACATCAATACCGAAATGCATCTTCGGCGATCCTGGCGGTCAAACAACTATCGGCCATGCTGCCGGTCGGCACCGAGGCGATCCGCCAGGGCCTTGAAAATGTAAAACTGTCCGGCCGATTTCAATTGATTGATGGTAAAATCCCTCTCCTGTTGGATGTAGGGCATAATCCCGAGGCCGTAAAAACCCTGGTCGCGTATCTGCGGGAACATTGTCAACACATGCGCATTCGCGCGCTGTTTTCGATGATGAAGGACAAGGACATCAAAAGCGTGCTCGAACTGATGCATCCCTTGGTTTACGATTGGTTTTTCGCGCCGCTGCCGAATCCCAGGGCGACCAACGAGACACAAATGCGCGCCATTTTCGAGCAATGCGGCATCCAGGATACGCATTTCGGCTTTCAAAATTTTACCGAGGCGTTTGCCGCCGCAAAAAACCGCTTGCAAGAAGGCGATCTGCTGCTGGTTTTTGGCTCATTTTTTTTGGTATCCGATTGCCTCTCCGCGCTAGACAAAGGTGAATGACGAAATGGATCAAGAACTGAAACAACGATTGATCGGTGCGGCTGTCGTCACGGCGCTCGCGGCCATTTTTATCCCGATGCTGTTCGACGATCCGGTCGACACCAGCGGCCAGACGGTCAGCGAAATGACGATTCCGGAAGCGCCGGCCAATACGCCTAATGCCGCCGAAAGCAAATTGCCTACGAATGCCGCGAGCGTCGAAAACGCGGCCGGCAATGCGTTATCGCCTGCCAATCCGCCGGCAACGGATTTTAACGCCGGAGGCATTGAAAAGATCGAGCCCGGCCTGCAGGAAAACGCGCCTGTCGATTACGAGCCGCCCGCCGATGTGGAGCCCGGCGCCGATGCCGAAGCGGCCCCGGAGGAGGAGGCCGAAAGCATCCCGCCCGAGCCGGAACCGATCATAGAGCAAGCTCCGCCGGCACCGAAGAAAAGCACGCCGGCCAAAGCTATCGCGCCGAAAGCCATCGCTCCGGTTTCCGAGCAGACCCTGCCGGCTCCCGTGGTGAAGCCCGTGCCGGCGAAACCGGTAGAGGCTCCGGCCGCCAAACCTGCGCCCAAAAGCTCGACGAAATTCGAGCGCTGGACTATCCAGGCCGGCAGCTTCACCAAAAAAGAAAACGCGGCCTTGCAACGCGATAAGCTGCGTAAACTCGGATTTCCCGCCACGCTGGAAACCTTGTCCACCGGTCAAGGCACCATCTACCGCCTGAAAATCGGCCCCGAACTGGACAAACAACGTGCGCTCGACATACGGAACCGTCTGAATCAGCAAAATATCAAAACGATTATCCTGGCCGAGTGATGGCAGCGGTCCAGAACATGACCCAGTTTTTTACTCAACTGCTCTGGATAGATTATGCGATTGTGGTTTTACTGATATTTTTCTTATTGATCGGCCTGCTGCGCGGCGTCGCGCTGGAGACGCGCGCGCTGGCCTGCTGGCTGCTCGCGGGCACGGTCGCTTGGTATTTCGCGGATGACTTTACCCGCGTAATGAATTCGCCAATCACGAATCCGAAGGCGCAAATCGCCATCGCCTTCGGCATACTGTTCGTGCTGACACTGACGGTCAGCTCACTGATTTTTATGATCTACCGTTTCAAGAAAAAACGCACGTATCCTTCTCTATGGGGACATTTCGCCGGCATGCCGGTGGCTTTGCTGCGGGGCCTGATATTTGTGAATATTCTGGTGCTTTTTGCCGGCCTCACGCCGTTGCCCAGGGATAGCTGGTGGCAGGAATCCAAATTTCTGCCGTATTTTCAGAACTCCGCCACTTGGCTCAAAACCCGTTTTCCAACCGGCTTCGCCGGCTTTCTTCATTATTCTTAACTTTTAATAAGGCTTGGATTTATCGACATGTGTGGTATTGCAGCAATTGTTTCCCATCAATACGTCAACCAGGAGCTGTTCGATGCGCTCACGGTTCTGCAACATCGGGGACAGGATGCCGCCGGGATCGTGACCTGCGAAAACGGTCGCCTGCATTTGCGCAAGGAGAACGGCCTGGCCCGCGATGTCTTCACCAATGCGCAAATGCTGAAACTGAAAGGCAACATGGGCATCGCGCATGTGCGCTATCCGACTGCCGGCTGCACCAGCTCGGCCGAAGCGCAGCCTTTCTATGTGAACTCGCCGTTCGGCCTGACCTTGGCGCACAACGGCAACCTGACCAACACCGATGAACTCAAAAAGGCCCTGTTCGTCGAGGATCAGCGCCACATCAACACCGATTCGGATTCGGAAGTGCTGCTGAACGTGTTCGCGCACGAACTGCAAAGCCTCGGCAAGCTGGACTTGAGCGTCGACGACGTGTTCGAGGCGGTACGCGGCGTGCATCGCCGCTGCCGAGGCGCCTATGCGGTCGTGATCATGATCACCGGCGTCGGCATCTTGGGCTTCCGCGACCCGCACGGCATACGGCCTATCGTGTACGGCGAACGCAAATCCGACAAAGGCTCCGAATTCATGATCGCCTCCGAAAGCGTCGCACTCGACGTGCTCGGCTTCGAGCTGATCCGCGATATCGAACCGGGCGAAGCGGTCTTCATCGAAGAATCCGGCGAGCTGCATACCCAGCAATGTTCCGACACGGTCGATCATTGCCCCTGCATCTTCGAATATGTCTATTTCGCGCGTCCCGACTCGATCATCGACGACATTTCGGTCTATAAGGCGCGCCTGCGGATGGGCGAAAAACTGGCCGAAAAAATTCAACGCGAATGGCCCGACCACGACATCGACGTCGTAATTCCGATCCCGGACACCAGCCGCACCGCCGCGCTGCAAATGGCCAACAAGCTGGGCGTCAAATTCCGCGAAGGCTTCATCAAAAACCGCTATATCGGCCGCACTTTCATCATGCCCGGCCAAAAAATGCGCGAAAAATCGGTCCGGCAAAAGCTGAACGCGATCGGTCTCGAATTCGAAGGCAAAAACGTGTTGCTGGTCGATGATTCGGTGGTCAGAGGCACGACCTCTGCACAAATCATCCAGATGGCCCGCGACGCCGGCGCGAAAAAAGTCTATTTCGCCTCCGCCGCGCCTCCGGTCCGCTATCCGAACGTTTACGGCATCGACATGCCGGCCGCGCATGAACTGATCGCGCACAACCTTTCCGAGGACGAAGTCGGCAAGGCGATCGGCGCGGACCGGATCATCTATCAGGATTTGCAGGATCTGATCGACGCGGTGCGCAAAGGCAATCCCGACATCAAGCATTTCGATACGTCCTGCTTCAGCAAGGAATACATCACCGGCGACATCGACGATGCCTATCTCGACCATATTGAAGGCCTGCGCAACGACCATGCGCAAGGACAGCGCAATGCCGAGAATTTCATCATCGAAATGCAGAATTGCGAATAAAAAATACGCGCAAGCAGGGTTGGTCGGGTGGCGCTAGCGCAGCCCGACCACATATTTAAGGAATCTCGATACCCCATGAAAGACACCGACTGGAACGACTACGCCCTCGAAACTCAAGCCATTCGCGCCGGCCATCGCCGCACCCAGGAAGGCGAGCACAGCATCCCGATCTTCCCGACTTCGAGTTACGTGTTCAACAGCGCCGAGGAAGCCTCGTTGCGTTTTACCGGCCAGCTGCCCGGCAACGTGTATTCGCGCTTCACCAATCCGACCGTGACCGCGTTTCAGGAACGTCTGGCCCTGCTCGAAAAGGGCGATCGCTGCCTCGCGTTTGCTTCCGGCATGGCCGCGATCATGGCGGTCGGCATGGGACTGCTCAAAGCCGGCGATCATGTGGTCTGCTCGCGCGGGGTGTTCGGCAATACGGTACTGTTGTTCCAGAACTATTTCGGCAAATTCGGCGTCGCGACCGATTTCGTCGATCTGACCGATGCCGCCGCCTGGGAAGCCGCGATTAAACCGAATACGCGTTTTTTGTTTCTCGAAACGCCGTCGAACCCGTTGACCGAGATCGCCGACATCGCCGAACTGGCCGGGATCGCGCACCAGCACGACTGCCTTCTGGTCGTCGATAACTGCTTCTGCACCCCTGCCCTGCAAAAACCGCTGACGCTCGGCGCGGACATCGTCGTGCACTCGGCCACCAAGTACCTGGACGGACATGGCCGCTGCATCGGCGGCGCGGTCGTCGCGAACCACGAGATCATCGAAAAATCGATCTATCCGTACCTCCGCACCGGCGGCGCGACGATGAGCCCGTTCAACGCCTGGACCTTCCTGTCCGGCCTCGAGACGCTCGCGGTCCGCATGAAGGCGCATTGCGACAACGCGCTGGCGCTCGCCGAATGGCTGGAGCGGCAACCCGGCGTCGCGAAGGTGCATCATCCCGGCCTTGCATCGCATCCTCAGCACGCGCTGGCGAAAAAACAGCAAAGCCACTTTGGCGCGATCGTCAGCTTCGAACTGGCCGGCGGCAAGGACCATGCCTGGAAACTGATCGACGCGACCGAAATGATTTCGATCACCGCGAATCTCGGCGACGTGAAGACCACGATCACCCACCCTGCGACCACCACCCACGGCCGCCTGACGCCCGAAGCGCGCGCCGCCGCCGGCATCAAGGATGGTTTGGTCAGGGTTTCGGTGGGTCTCGAAAATATTGAGGATATTAAGAAAGATATTGCCCGAGGTTTATAACACTCATTTTGTCGTCTGACCCCAAATACCCGTCAAATCAGGCAAGAAAGTGCAATTGCCCAATAAGGACAAAGCCATAATACCGCCGGAAAAATTACGAGATTACGTGCTATCATCCTCGCATCCGGTGGGAAAATTCAAAGCCGCGTTTTTTCAATCATTGGGATACAACGCTGAAAATTGGCAACGTATGGAAACAGATATTCGTTCCATCCTTGAAAACGATGCAAAAGAAGGTGAACGTACCGAGTATGGACAAAAATTCGAAGTGAGAGGTCAAATCGTTAGTCCATCTCTACGAACAGCGGAAATCGTTACGGCTTGGATCGTGATCAACAATGAAAACATCCCCCGATTCATTACAGCCTATCCGGGAGAAAAATGAATATGAATATCAATTTGCTGGATACTGTCGTACTGGTAAAAGAACTGCCGAATTCAGGCTTGCAACCAGGCGATATAGGAGCTGTCGTTGCGTTGTACGAACCCGACGGCGTAGAAGTGGAATTTGTTTCGGCTTCAGGAAAAACGCAAGCTTTAGTCACACTGAAATTAGCCGACATTCGCCCTATCGATTATCACGATATGCTAGCGGTGCGGCCCTTGGATGCGGCATGAGCGAAATGGAGAGAAAAAACACGACTCTAGCGGGACGGAATTTGCAATCCCGTCCCCACCGTTTTTGGGGCTGCCGTTCCCCTAAAGTTTGCAGAAACCCTACGGACGGGGCAACATGCCCCGTCCGGCAAAGAGTATAATTCCTGGCATCTCCCTTTATTCCCCATTCCCTCATGCCAATCCAATTTTTGAACCTGCATCATTCCAGCCTCATTGTTTCGAACACCGAAAAGTCATTGGTGTTCTATCGCAACGTGCTCGGACTCAAGCAACTCGAACGGCCGCCGCTGCCGTTTCCGGGCGCCTGGCTGCAAGTCGGCGAATCCGGGGTGCAGCAACTCCACTTGCTCGAACTCGACAATCCCGATCCAACCACAGGGCGCCCCGAACATGGCGGCCGCGACCGCCATGTCGCGCTCACGGTCGTATCGCTGAATCCGGTGCTGGAGTCGCTGGAAAGCAATCGAGTTCACTACACGCTCAGCATCTCGGGACGCAGGGCGCTGTTTTGCCGCGATCCGGACGGCAACGCGATCGAAATTATCGAGCAGACGGTATAAACCCGCTCGTTCTGAACCTTTATTCGGAGTAACCGCCATGGTATCAGCCGCAGAAAAACTACCGATCACCGTCGAGGAGTATTTGCAGGGTGAAGCGTCGGCCGAATATAAGCATGAATATCTGAACGGCGAAGTCTGGGCGATGGTCGGCGCGACCGATGCGCATGTTACGATAGCGATGAATTTGGGATTTTTACTCAAACAGTCGCTAAAAGGCACGCCCTGCCGCGCCTATATCTCGGATATGAAAGTCAACGTCGAAAAAGCCAATGCGTTTTTCTATCCGGACGTGTTGGTCACCTGCAATTCCAAAGACCGGGACAACACCCTATTCAAACAACATCCCGTCTTCATCGCCGAAATGCTCTCGCCCTCGACCGAAGCCTTCGACCGCGGCCAAAAATTCAGCGCCTACCGGCAACTCGAAAGCCTGCAAACCTACTGGCTGATCGATAGCCGGAAAATGTCGGTGGATTGTTTCAATCGTACTGACAATAACGAATGGTTATTGCATGGTTATGAAAAAGCAGAGGAAATTGTCCGGATACCCGCGCTGGATTTGGAATGGCCGTTGCAATCGCTCTATGAAGAAGTCTTGTTTGCGCAATCTTGAAGAACCTGGAGCGGGTGGGGGCATCGAGCGGGACGGGGTTTGCAATCTGTCTCTTGATCACAATTTTACCTTACGGAACAGATTATCAGTAGCGTAGGGTGGATAAGCGTAGCGCATCCACCGCATAGCTGCCGGATGCGCTACGCTTATCCGGCCTACGGAACTTCTCGTTCCCAAGCTCCAGCTTGGGAATGCGGGCAGGGAAGCTCCAGCTTCCCGTCTCGCCAAGCTAGAGCTTGGCACAGCGAGTTCCCAAAGTTGACGTTGGGAACCAGCGTTATATCGGGAAGTTATTTTTGACTGAATCCTTAATCATTGGCTTCCGCCCTACGCTCCGCAGCCAACTGTTCAGCTAAAGAAATTTCTCCGGCATAAGCCTTAACAATTGCCTTAGCCTGCTGCAACCGTTGCTTTCTTGTTGCGATATGCAGTTCACCGTCATGGTAGGACAATATTACCTGATCGCCGCAATGGATATCCATTTTTCGGCGGATTTCAGCTGGGATGACTATGCGCCCCCTTGCTGTGACTTGAGCTGTGATTGATGACATAATTTCACCCATATGTTATTTTTTCCAACATATGTCATATCGTATCATTTATGGCCCTAATTTTCATAACACCGTGACCAGACCTTATAGGTAACATTCCCGGTCCGACAAGTTGAGCGTGCATTTATTACAATGGCCTTCAAGCGAGACGGGATTTGCAATCCCGTCTCCACCATTTTGCTGGCTGCCGATACCCTAAAGTTTGCGGAAACCCTGCGGACGGGGCAACATGCACCGTCCGGCGAGGCATCGAAACTACTTGCTGCTAATTGCCGTAGCATTCCACGGATCAATATCGAGTATATCGATGACGGCAGCGGAAGCGGGGTCGACCAAAACCGTCATATTCTTGGCTATCCCGCGCAAAGGCAGCCATTTTGCCTCGCTGTCTTGCCGCTCGGCCAATAATTTCAAGCGGTCGTCTTTGCTGTGTAACTCCCGAAGCTCCTGCAAAGGCTTCGCACTAGCCAATATCTGCTCTTTAACTTGCGCCAAAGGCACGAATAATTCCGGCAGCAAAGGCCAATCCGGACCGCCCTGCACGGCTGAAAAAAGGATTTCCTGATTGCGCTTCGGGTCCGGAGACTCAATGGCCGCCACCCATCTGGGTTGTGTCCAGCCGGCAACGGCGGTTTGATTGCCGTTTTGCATTGCCTTGGCGACGCTGTTGGCGTCGAGATCGGAGGCACGGGCGATTTCGAAGCGGTCCTTGGCGAAGACGATAAACGCCGGCCGCCCCGCAAACACCGTGTTGATGCCATAGCTCAGTGCGCACAATTGCAGCAGTGCGATGACGGCAAGATCGAATTTCAGCGAGGGCTTGTTAGGCTTGTAAATGATCAGTGTGATCACTGGGCCGATCGTGACATCGACCGCCATCAGCAGCAGAAATATCTCGGTTACGCCGACCGCCGCATGCAGCGGTGCCGGATACCAAACCCAAAAAACGATTGCCATTACCACGGCGGCAATTACCGCCGACAAAGCCAAATGAATCAGAAATGCAAGAAGTCGATTTTTCATAAAGCGAGAGAATTGGAGCCTAAGTTGATACAGTGCTACTTTCCCCGGCACGGATTATGCCGCCTTTTCTTCATGATACTCGTCATCGACGTTGACGGCCCATAGATTCGATTTGTCGGCTTGTTGGGCAATGATGTTCTGCACGGCCAAATGCGCGGTCAACATCGAATGGTCCTGATTGTTGTATTTGTGCATGCCGTTTCTGCCGATCAAGAATAGATTATCGATGCCGTCCACGAATTGCCGAATCGTATCGAACTCTTGATAAGCGCCAAAATAAGCTGGATACGCCTTCGGCACCCGGATGACGCTGCGATCGAGCACCAGACTTTCGTTCTCGAGCATGTTTAAGGTTATCAACTCACGAACCGCCAACGCGGCCATTTCATCATCGCTCAGCGACCAAAGCTCATCGCCTTCGTGGCAAAAATATTCCAGGCCGAGCCATATCGTGTCCTGATCTTTAACCAAGTACGGGCTCCAGTTGTTGAATATCTGCAAACGGCCAACTTTTACGTCGCTTTCCTGAATGTAAATCCAGTTGTCGGGCGGCATGAAATTAGCCTGTTGCGAGCGCGACTGCGGATTCGGCTGCATTTTTTTCAGCAATAAGCCAACCGTGATGAAATCGCGGTAAGGCAATTCCCCGGCGATTCGCCGCACATTCGCCGGCACGGGCTCGCCCAACGCGGCGATCAAGTCTTTGACCGGCATCGTCGAAAAGGCGTAATCGCAAGCCAATGTCGTCAGCTCGCCGTTTTGCAGATTTTTGACCGTCACCGCTTCGATGTTGCCGTCACGCAGCGTCAATGCCACCGCCTGGCTGTGAAAAATCACCTTGCCGCCGCCGGCTTCGACTTGTTTCGCAACTTCCTGCCATAACTGTCCCGGTCCGTAAGCCGGATATAAAAAACGCTCGATCAGGCTGGTCTGGGTGTTTTTTTGATTTTCGATCGTGTTCGTACTGAATATCTTTTTGCACGCATGCCACAAAGCCTTACCGACCGAAAGCCCCTTGATTCTTTGCGCGCCCCATTCGGCGCTGATCTCCCGGCACGGCACCCCCCATACCTTTTCGGTATAATCTTTGAAAAAAGTCAGATACAAGGCTTTGCCGAAGCGATTGATAATAAAATCCTCAAGATTTTTTTCCGGCTTGCGGGGAAATAAACGGATATGGATATAACTCAGAGCAATCTCGACCAGGCGTACCAATCCCAGATTATTAATCGTATTCAAATTTAATTTGACAGGGTAATCAAAAAACTTGCGCAAGAAATAGATTCGCGATAACCGAGAACGTATCAGCATTCGCTTTTCTGAACTTTCGCCTGTATTCTCCTGCGTTACCTCTATCGTACGTTTACTATTTTGATAACTGATTTCGATCTGCGCTTCGTTATTGTTTTCGAGCGGCAGAATCTCGCGCCACCAGTTCATGACCCAATCGGATTTGGAAAAAAACCGATGACCGCCGATGTCCATTCGATTACCGTGGTGATTAACCGTTCGCGAAATACCGCCGACGTCGTCGAGCACTTCGAGAACGATCGGTTTAATCGAGGTATGGCGGATCAATTCCAACGCGGCGGTCAGCCCTGCCGGACCAGCGCCGATGATAATAGCGGTCTGTTTAGATTCCATTTTAGATTCCTTCATGAATAGGCTCGTTGATATACATAGCGTTTCGTAAACAACAGGATTTTGCGCGCAGTAAAATTGAACAGAAAAATAACGGCCGTCGCAATGATCTTGGAATATAAATAAAATACGGCCATTTTTTCCGTCAGCAAATAAATTATAGCTGCGTTTAGTATTAATCCAATAACGCCAATCAAGCCGAAAAGTAAAAACTCGACATAGCGATTATCGACCGCACGATAGTCGAAAACCCAATAAACCGAAAGCAGATAATTGATTAAAACGCCGACACCGAATCCGCAACTCGCGGCGACGACATAATAAAAACCGGCAAATTCCTTCAGCAGGAACAGCATCGAAAAATCCGCGGAAAACGCAACGCCGCCAACAATAAAATAGCAAATAAACTGAGATAAGTTACTCTCCGGCCGGTAGCGCAATATTTTGTATAATTGAGTTTTCATTACCGTGACCTCATGGTTTTACAATCATAAAGAAAAAAGAGTCTTTGCGTAGCTTGTTCCTTACGCACGGCGACTGGCCGGGCATCGAGAATAGGCTTCGAGTACACGACAAAATCCAGAATCGGGTCTTGGCACACCGCCGCCAAATCATTGCGATCAACTGGCGATTTTTTTCGTGCGAGTTCGGCATTCGGATTGGCGAGTAAAAAAAACCGGCTGTCTTCTTGGCTTAACGGCCAAACGTTTTTGGCACGGCGGAAACCCTCCAATGCGGTCTGTTTGTTAAAAATAATGCCCGCCGTTTGTATGCCGGAAAGGTAACTGGGTCTGTTTAAAAGCAGCCAAACATACATCGCGCCACTCCCTTCCCAATACACCGTACTATTTTTCGGAATGAATTGCCGAAATTCGGCAAATTCGTCAGCGCTTTCAATGGGACGCGGAAAGTCGCCGCTTCGCCGGTTGTCCCACCCGGCAACGATTGCCGCCAATGCCATAACGGAAACGAAGCAAGCCGCAATCGATAGCCATTGTGGCCGCGCAGATGCAAAAAAGCGCCGCCCCATTAGCCACATCGGTATCAAGACCGCACCGCTGCCGAAGTCAAAAAAGCCATGCACCCCAACCGCGCGGTTATCGTACACATCAAGCAGTTGATAATTGGCGATTGCGTCCAGCGCAAACCAGATCAACGCTTGGATAAGCAGTAAATAGGCGCCCAGGCGAATGCTGCGCGGCAATGAAATTGGAATGGCGTTTTTTTGCTGCCAAATCCACGCGGGTATGGTCAAAGCCGCAACCAGGCCGCCGCCGTGGCCGCGCATCAGCCAAGCGCTGAGCAACACCAAGATAACAACCTTCGCGAACTCGGATTTATGCCAATGCTCGCCGGCAAACCAAGCCAAGGCAAAACAGGCAAACCATTGCATGATCCAGAGCGCTCGCCACAGTTGAATTTGCAGCAGCAACGCATTTTTGAAGACCGAGCCGCCGACAAATGCCAGCAGCGTCGAAAGCAAACTGACCACCAGCACGGCGAAAAATAGTCTTTTTAGTTTATCGGCAGAAGATAGCCAAACTAGCATCAGGGTGCTTTCACCAACGGCCCACAGCGCCCAATCCGCAATCTCCCAATTTTCCAACGCCAGCCAAGGGGAATCTCTGAGCACAATTTCGCGCCACTCGCCATCCATGGTCAGCAGCAGCCTATCAAAAGGCGCTATATCCGCCCATGCCGCCAACGCCACAACCATCACGCCTGCCAAGGCTAAAATGCACAATTCCTTGCTGAGAGAATAGCGATAGAGCAGTACCGTCAACAAAGCGGAAAGCGCCATCAACGGATGCAGCAACAAAGCCAATAGGATTAACGCCGCGCTGCTTGACCATTTTTCCCTGACCGCGCAAGCAATGCCGGCTAATGAGATGGCCTCGGCGTATACTCTGGATGTTAAAAATCCTTCGCCAAATACCAGTATGTTTTCCGAACCGTAATATCCGGGTAGCGTAGTCAATAGCAACAACGTAAGCCACAATACGAAACCGCTTGCCAGAGACGAGGCTAAAAAAAACGCCGCACCCAACCAAAGCAATTGCCCTGCCAGCGTCAAGAGATAAATACCCCGTTCCAACCCCAAAAACTCAAGCGCATCCGCGTAAATTAAACTGAAAATGGTAAATTGATCCTGGGAGCCATAACGAAAGAACAGGTCAAGCTTGAAGGTTTCCGGCTGCAAGCGGTACAGCGCTTGCGCTATATAGATTCTGGCATCGTGGTAAAGGCCGAGATAGGGATGCAGCAACAGCCAGAGGGCAATCAGCGCCAATATTCCCGCTGCCTGATTGAGTTGCCTGTGCTTGGCATGGAAGGTGTGAAATTGAAACATGATCGGTTCCACCATCGGAAAAAGCAAGTTTGGCCGGCCTTGATCTTCTGTTCATCGTTTCCACCATGCCATTGATCCAGGGAGATTTAACCAACGAGGAATGTCTAGGGGATCGGGGAAGGAGGGAATCAAACCTTAGCCTTACTCCGACTTTCGCCAGCAAAACAAGGCAACAACATACGATTTGCGGGTTCCTAAAGCCCCGGCTTAGGAATCCTTGTTGTGAAGCTCTCGCTTCACGATGCGTATTGGAAGCGGGAGCCTCCAAAACTGCGTTCCCAAGCCAGCGCTTGGGAACGCAGTCATCATCCGTGAACCCTTGTGGGCGGGGCAGCCTGCCCCGTCCGGCGAGATGTGGCTTAATTAGGTACCACGGCAGTTTGCTGGCAAAAACTTTTTCGAGATAGTCGACGCGGTGCAGCTCCAAGCAAGCGGTTTGGAGGCATCCGAACCCTCGGTTGGTGTTAAGACAAAGTTACCGTTGGCAGGAGCAGGTATAGCAGAGGCAACGGTAATTACACCGGCAGCTACACCTAATGAAGTGACATATTGTGTAGCATTATTTGCACAACCAGCAGTATTTATGTCTGCTGGCAAAGTGCCCTGGGATTGGTAATATTCAGCAACGCTGCTTTTGCAAGAATCTGCAGCGAGGATAATTTCAGAAACTTTAGCTCGAGTGACATAATCTTGATAAGCAGGTATCGCTACTGCCGCCAAAATACCAATGATCGCGACCACGATCATCAATTCGATCAAGGTAAAACCTTGTTGTTTTTGCATTGTGATGTTTTTCATTGTGAATTCCTCTTTGGGTGGGGTTGTTGTCAAAGGACAATCAGGTATAAGCAGATTGCATGCCAAAGCCTTTAGAATCTGTTTCCAACCCACCAGAAAAACAATATTATCTTTATAAACAATAGCTTGAAAATTATCGCTTTTTTTACGAATGCATTTTCTCGCAGCTGCCCAAATGAACAGAGAGGTCGCAAGCCGGGACAGTGACAAAAATTGGCGTCGATTTGTGACGTTTTTTGTCAATCGCCGATTTTTGGCTGTGCTATGCTTGCCTTCATTATGACCGGCTTAGATGTCCTTCTGCGACCTGGAGGCTATAGGCTGCATTACTGAACAAGTTAACTCCATAACTCCGCTTTATTTTATGCAAGAATCCCACGCTTTGCCTTTCGAACTTACCTCCGAGTCTGTCAGCGACTGGCTGCTTGCGCTCGACCGACTGTTTCTTACGGAACGCGTCAATTCACTCAATAGCGTACTCAACCTATTGGTGAGCACGCCGATCGAGAAAAATACCCTTTTCGTGATATTGGATAGGCTTACCGAAAGCGTTTTGCTGCTGTCGAAGCTGCTGGAGCATCATGCCGAAAAGATGGATTATGCGCCGGATAAGGCCGGGAAATGGATGACGGCGGCGATGCAACTGCCCAAAAAACTGGGGTTTGCTTTTGCAAAACTGACTAAGGATAGCGGTTTGCCCGATCCGCAAAAGATCGTTTGCGTCTACCGAGCCCTGCAAATTTTGAGCTTGGTGAACAAACGCAGCACCCTGTTCCATGAGGCTCAAGACTTAAGCGTCTGGAAAAAATTCGCCGAATTGTATCTATTGGCGGAAACCCGACACTGGTTGACGCTCGCGGTCGACGACCGTGTTTCAGGGTTGATCGCTCAACCCACGATTGACGCGGCCGCCAAACATGCGCTGCTCTTTCACAGCTGCCATCCTTATCAATATGAGGCCTCCGACATTGCCGATATTTTTACCGCTACCGCCGAATTGACCGCTTACGTCCAGCTCGATCCCGCATCCACCGATTTCTCCCTAAGCCGCTGGCGGCCTGACGCTCTCCTCCCTCCCGAATGCACCGTCCCGGAAAAGACTCAGCAACGCCTGTTGTCGCTCGACATCAGCGGCTTGATCGATTTTTTTGAAAACCATCCGGACCAGCAGGCAAAATTCGCGGCTTATCCGGGCCTTTTAAACCGATTGACCGCCTATTACGAAATCCGGCGTTCGGTCGATCCTTTACATGCCAAGAAAAGCGATCTGATCGTCGGCAGCGCCCAATCCGCAAAATTCTTGAATATTCTGATCAGCCGCTACCGGGTCATGGAACTTAGCGGCACCAACCAAAGCCAGAAGAAAGCATCCCATTTGGAACTGGTGCCGCTGGAAATTAAAAACACGATAGCGTCGCTGTCTTCGAAAATCCTGGCCGGCCTGAATGGCGTGAATAGTGTTGTGACCAGCCAATTGACGCTTTTTGCCACCCATGAACGCGCATTTTGTGTCGCCAAAATCGCCAATCAGAAATGTTCTCAGGATGAACCGACGATTATCGTGCAAGAGGGCCAGCCGCCTTGCTTTGCGGTGATCCGGCACATCCGGATTGACAGCCATACCCAGTTTAGAAATCTTTTATTGGAAAGAGTCGAAGGCGAGGTTTATCCGGTCGAAATTGGAAACAAGCCGGGCTTCATTGTCATGCGCCCCGAGAATGAACCCTCCGAGCTATTTTTGCCGCCCGATTGCCGGCATGGCAATACGACGGTATTGGCGATTTCCCGAGGGATTATCGCGGCTTCGCTGAAGGTCGAGAAGTTTCTTGAATTAAACGCGCATTTTGCGCGTTATCAGGTGAGTTTTTGTTGAGCCGGCCTGAAACTCGGCGCCGAACGAGATAGGCATCCCATCCTTAACGCGTGAAACCGGTTGCAAAATCTTCCCCGTTCTGGCATTATCATAGTCCTCGATCAGTTCATGCTTGACAGCGCAGATCCATTCACACTGCAAATAATTATCAAGCGTGATCGAGTCCGTCGGCCGGCATTTTGTGCAGAACACAGGACGTAACTCCGCAAGCATTGCCGCACTTTACGTCCTAATCCGCTTCGGCCCAAATGCTTACAGCATAGCATTTCTGTTGGATCTTCCCGTCAATTGCCGTTAGCGTAAATTTTTTTCGATCCGTTAAAATTATTCAAATTGAAAAATACACTCCTTTTTCGCTAGACTTATAACCCCACCCAATTCTTGTAAAGGGTTAAGGAAATCGAATTGAAAAATCAGGTTCCCATTTTAAAAATTACAAGAAACCATGCAGCTCTGGCTATCTTGCTGTGTTTTTGGGCAGACAGGGCGCTTCCTGACTCTTTGCCAAATAAAATCAATCCTAACGGCATTTATGTCGTAGTCAACTCAGCCAATCCGCAGAGAAATATCAGCCAAACCGGTTTGAATGCTATATTTAATATGCGTTTACGGCACTGGAACGACGAATCTCCGATTACGGTTTATGTCTTGCAGGATGAAGATCCTTTGCATAAAACGTTTTGCAAACAGAAGTTGCACGTATTTCCTCATCAAATCCGCAAAGGCTGGAACAGACAGGTTTTCAGCGGCACAGGCCAGGCGCCGTTGGCGATCGAGACGAAAGAAGACATGATCAAACGCATCCGTGAAACACCGGGCGCAATCGGCTATTTAAGCGGCAAGGATTTGACGGCAGACGTCAAAATATTGGACATCGAATAGAGAATCAGCCTGCATGCGACATTTGCCAACACACACCAAGCGTGACTTCTTGATCGGATGTTGTGTCTCCGCTTTCGCGTTCAGCGCTTCCAGCCCGGCGCAAGACTTGCGGCTCGACAAATGGCTGCCCGACTCGATGCAGGTGCACGGTTTTCTGTCACAAGGCTTCATTCATACCAGCGATAATAATTTTTTCGGCCATTCCGACGATTCGCTTTCGACCGACTTCAGGGAGTTGGGGCTCAACGGCTCCTGGAGCGTGCAGCCCGATTTACAGCTGGCGATGCAGGTGGTCTGGCGCGATGCGGGGCAAACCGATGAAGGCGGCTTACGCATCGATTACGGACTGGCCAGCTACAATTTGCTGTCCACCGAATCCTCGCTGCTGGCGATCCGGGCCGGCAGAGTGCCGACGCCGCTGGGCTTTTACAATGATACCCGCGATGTCGCGTCGACCCGGCCGAGCATTTTTTTGCCGCAGTCGATTTATTTCGATGCCAATCGGAATCTGGCTTTATCGGCCGACGGAGGCTATCTGTATGGCGAGCATCGCACCGACATTGGCGACTTTTCCTTCAACTTCGGCCTGGTGATTCCGCGCACCGATGATCCGGACTTTAAGAGCGTGATTTTGAATGGCAGCTCGGGCAGCGTGCAAGGCGATACCTCCTGGGTCGCCCGCGTTGAATATGAATCGCCGGGAGACCGTGTCCGCTTAGGCGTCACCTACGCCGATTTTCTGAGCGACTTTCATTCATCTTCGCAAGCCTGGAATCAGGGTTCGTTTCATTTCAATCCGTTGATTTTATCGGCGCAATACAATGCGGAAAAGTGGTCGTTGACCGCGGAATATGCGCTGCGCCACACCCGGCTGGATTATCTCAATGTCAATGATGTCAGCTTTACCGGTCAGAGTTATTACATCCAGGGCGCTTACCATTTTACCGACAAGCTCGAAGGCCTCGTGCGCTACGATGAATTGGTCTGGGATCTTGACGATCAATACGGCTATCGCTGGCCGGCTCAACTGGGCCCTCAATTTTCGCGCTATGCCCGGGACTGGACATTCGGCTTGCGCTATGAAATTCTGCCCTCGTTGATGCTAAGCGCCGAATACCATCACGTCAACGGCACAGGCTGGTTAGCGCGACTGGAAAATCCGCAAGGCGAGTCCCGAAACTGGGATATGTACGCGTTCATGCTTTCGTATAATTTCTGAGCGCTCAGGATGCACGTTTAGGCGATTTACGGAAATTTGTTTGCCCGAGTTGAGATTTTTGCCGTTGGCTGAGCGGAGCCTCGTCCGCAGGGTTTCCGCAAGCCTTAGGGTATCGGCAGCCCCAAAACGGTGGGGACGGGATTGCAAATCCCGTCCCGCTTGAGTTGATTCCGTTCATGGTTCGACAAGCTCACCACGAACGGAATCATCAGTTTACCTTTGCCGGACGGGGCATGCTGCCCCGTCCGCAGGGTTTCCGCAGGCCTTAGGATATCGGTAGCCATAAAACGGTGGAGACGGGATTGCAAATCCCGTCCCGCCTGGAGCCAAAGGACTCAACCCACGATATTCTTCTGATGAAACTCGGGATGCGGCATGGCCTTGCCGATACCGTAGCCTTGCGCATAATCAATGCCGATGCCGGCCAGCACCTCCAGAATCTCCTGGTTTTCGACAAATTCGGCGATCGTCTTGATGCCCATGCCGTGGCCGACGCCGTTGATTGCGTGCACGAAAAGCCTATCTTCGCGGCTATGCAAGATGTTTTTAACGAAGGATCCGTCAATCTTCAAATAATTGACCGGCAGCTGTTTCAGATAACTCATCGACGAAAATCCGACGCCGAAATCGTCCAGCGCGAAACTGCCGCCGATGCTTTCGATTTGCACGATCAAATCGTGGGCCGCCTGTAGCCGGGTCACCGCCTGTGTTTCGGTGACCTCGAAGATGAAATGCTTCGGCTCGAGGCGGTATTGCTGCAAAAACCGGCTGATCACGGCGAAGGCGTCCGGATTGGACAGCATTTCGGCCGACAGGTTGATCGACAGCTTGATGTCAAGGCCTTGCCTCAAAAGTTCGGCCTGTTTGCTGAACGCCAAATCGATCACGCGCAGATCGATTTGATAAATCAGCCCGGTTTGTTCGGCGACCTCGATAAACCTTGCCGGGGGGCTTATCTCTCCATCCTCTCCGACCATTCTGAGCAAACATTCGTAATGCGTGATCGTCCGGTCCGCAATCCGCATGATCGGTTGGTAATACAGCACAAAGCGGTTTTCCTCAAGCGCCTTTTCGATCTTGGCTTTCCAGGTCACCCGGCTCTTGATGGCCTTGCGGCCGATGTCATCATGGCTGGCCAGCCGCCAGCCGCCTCGCCCCTCCTCCTTGGCCCGATACATCGCAATGTCCGCCGACGCGAGCAGATCCTGCGCGCCGCAATCGGCTTCGGGAAACATCAACAGGCCCGCGCTGACCGAGGCGCGGTGCTGCTCGCCGCCGCTATCGATCACCACCGTCGCCATTTCGCTGCATAATTTCTGCGCCAGCTCCTCGGCCTGTTTTTGCTCGATATCGGAAGCCAAAACGATGAATTCGTCGCCGCCAAAACGCGCGATCACATCCGCTTTACGCGTGATATGCCGCAGTTTCTCGGCGACCTTGATCAACAGTTCATCACCGACCTGATGACCGCAGCTGTCGTTGATGTATTTAAATTGGTCGATATCGAAAAACACGATCGCGGACGTATGGCCTTGGCGAAGCGCCAGACTGATTGCGTGCTCAAGCTCCTTTTCGAATTTACGGCGATTGTAAAGACTCGTCAAAGGGTCGTGTTCGGCCAGCCAGGTCAGGCGGTTTTCCGATTTTTTGCGTTCGGTCAGATCAAGCCCCACCACCAGGATTTCATGCGCGGATTCCGCTTCGATCTCCGCGATGAACAGCGGCGATAAATACCAGGAAAGATAAAGTTCGGAGCCGTCCCTCGCCACCATCGGACACTCGAACTGCAAATTTTGGCTCTGCGTGCGATCAAAAATGCCGTTCGACACGAGCAGCAGATCGGAAGTCTCGGCGCTAAAAAACAGTTCGGAGAAGGGTTTGCCGAGCAGTTCCGCCGCCGAATAGCCAGTTAATTGCTCGGTAAACTTATTGACCGTGCGGATCATGCCCATCTTGTCGGTGGTCAGAATGATCACCTGCGCGGTATTCAGCATGTTGTCGATAAAGTTTTTCTCGATCAGCAGCTCCTTGGCCTGCTTCGACAGGGCTTGCGTGCGCTGATTGACCTGGTCATCGAGTTCCTGCAAGGTGCCGATCAGCGCGTGCGCCGCGTCCTCCAGCACATCGATCTCGTCCTTGACCCAGGCGTGTTTTGGCGGCCTTATCCGCCGCGCAACGGCGTGATATTGTTTTTTCGCGATCAAAGGAAACACATTGACCAGGCTGCGGAGCCGGCGCGTCGGCCCGATCAACAAAAACAGCAAGACGCCGCCGGACAACAACAGACTCAATAAACCGCTCAGCGCGTACAGGGAGCTTGCCTGCTCGACGCTGCTCAGTGAGGCGCTGACGTCTTCGATGATCAGCATGCGAGCGTCGTTGCTGTCGTCAAACGGCAGAGAAATCAGATCGTAAGTCTTGCCGCCGGCTTCGAGAATCACCGATCCTTTCGGCAACGCTTGAGGATGCCGCTTGCTGAGCTCTTTCAGTAATGCCGAGTTTTTTTGATGCTCGGTCAACGCCATCGCATTCATCGACCAAGGCTCTAGCCGCAGAATACCGGGATTTTCGATCCGCGAATGCCGGGTCAAAATGGCCGTATCCAGACCGATCACGTTTTTCAATTTTAAAACCGTATCGGCCAAGTCAACGCCAAAGATGAAGATACCCAAAAAATCGCCGTTATGCAGAAACGGCGTGGCGCGGAAATGAACGCAACGATCCTCGCACACAATATAGTCATAGGTGATTTCGTGTTTGGCAACCAGGCCTAACCAGTCGTCAAACTGTTTTTGAGCCCTGGCTTCGCCCCAGTGCCCGATCAGTTGCGTGTCTTTGTCAAACAGAAAGACCGAAATGATCTGCGATTGCAGTTCTATTTGCGGCCAATTGGTGTCGATGATTTTTTTGATCGACTTGAGTGCTTTATCGGGTGACATCGAAGATTCCAAAAGGCCTGGAATCAGCCAACCGATGTCAATGCGGTCGCTCTTGACTTGCTCCAAAACGCCATGAAAGGCATGGGAATAGGCGTCGTGCAGGCGGGCTCTTTCCTGCTGGTAGTTTTTATTCAGGCTATACTGCCCGATCAGCATGATGGCCCCCGAGCCTAAAAAGGTGGCAAAGCTAACAGACAAAATTGACTGCCATACCAGACTTAAAAAACGTTGTGGCTCTTTACGCATAGAGAAACCGGGAATCATTGCGGTTTAAGAGGATGACTCGCCAAGCAAGTCGGATCGAATCGTATCGTAAAGGTCTTGGTAATCCGGACTCAGATTTTTATAGATCGGCTCGGGAAATATCAAATAAGGCGCCCTTCGGCCAAAATAATCCACCGGCTCGCCAATCTGGTTCAAGCCGACGCCAAATCGCGCCAGCAAGCGGGCCAAACGGAGCTCTATTAATCCTACTCCATAATCGAGCCTTTCTTCAAGCATCAAAATGGCGGTCGCAAAAATCATGCAGACCGGCAAATAATTGATCGGAAAACGTTTATAGCCCATGCCGCCGTCAGACAAATCGTTTTCAACCGTATAGTCCAGATCGCCCTTGCGGCGCCGGAAAGAAGAAAGAATCAACATTCTGGACACCTCGGCCGTTTTACCGATTCTGATGTCTTTAACCGGCGCCGCACTAAAGTCGAATGGCTTGGGGTAATGCTCTTCGACCGGCAGCGTCCTCGTCGGGCTGACATGCAGCGGAATCAGTCTTACATTCCCAATGGGTTGACCGCTCGGCTTATGATACAGTAACGTGTGTATCGAACAGGGATCCCATAAGTCGGTTTCCAGGGGCTCGCCGAGCGTATCGGCGGCAATCATGTTTTGTTCTTCAAAATAAACACGGTAGCGGATATGGAAAGCAGTTTTCTTTAATTCAGGACTGGTCGCCCTGAGCATGCGAAAATATTTCTGATAATGCGAGATAAGACTTAAATCGCAAGGCATTGCGTTCACCTCGATCGAGCACACTTATTAATATTATATTAAGATAGTGTAAAGCATTACGCTAATTAATCCACAGAATTCATGAGCCAATCCAAGGCCTTCGACGGCCAAGTCAGCCCTCTCTACCTCGCCAAGGCAGCGGCTGTTTTGGCGCCGCTCAAAAAACTCAGTTACGAACGGCTTGCCATCGGCAAGGCAAGCCATCTGCTTGACGTCGGCTGCGGCCCGGGGGCAGATGTAGCCGCCCTGGCAGACAGGATTGGAGCTGCCGGCCGGGTTATCGGTTTCGACCTGGAAATCGGCATGCTCAGGCAGGCCTTGTCAAGCCTCGAACAGGATCAGATCTGTTTCATTCAGGGCGATGCGCTACAACTCCCGTTTCAAGACAATAGTTTTGACGGCTGCCGCAGCGAACGCCTGTTCATGCATCTTCCTGATCCCGACCGCACGCTGGCGGAAATGATTCGGGTCACCCGAGCCGGCGGCAAAATCGTGGTGATCGATACCGATTGGAGCAGCCTGTCGATCGATACGCCTTACCCGGCAATCGAGCGCGCATTGTCCGAATACCGGCTGACGCGCGTCCTCAAAAACGGCTATTCCGGACGCCGCTTGTACCGCCAATTCAGACAGCTCCAGCTTGCCGATATTGAAATTGAAGCCTATCCGCTCTGCATCACCGATCGGGACCTGTTTTATTTTTTGACGATGCAGCAAGCGATCGAAGATCAAGCCCTCGCAGAGCAATGGATTACCGCCGAGCAACTGCTGGCTTGGCGCCGCGAGATTCAACACGCCGCCGACGCCGGCTGCTTTTATGCCAGCATCACGCTCGTGATGGTTTCCGCGATAAAGCCGCAATAATACCGCCAATCATCACTACCGTTTAGGGCCCCTTCGCCGCATTGCTCGGCGGCCCTCCGTAAAAAGCGCCAGCGCGCAGCATCTGCAAGAAAATCGCAGCGGTCAATTTTTTATTGTGGTTGTTTAAACTTTTCAGTAACCTACTCCCCGGCTTGTGTAATTGTCAACCCCTCGATTCGCCCATCAGGACGAGACGATCGGTTCGCAAGGCCGCTGCAGGGCAGGATCAAAACCAGGTTTATGCCTTTCATTCCAGAAAGAACGCGCCGGCCGTTACCGGGCTATTTAAATAACAATAACTAAAAAATAGGAGGAACGGTGTTAACCGCATCGCTATCGATCATTATCGCGTTACTGATGGGGCTTCTGGGCGTTGCTTACGTCCTTTGGCAATTTAAAATCATTCTTGGCTACGACCGCGGCAATGCCGCCATGCAAGCGATCGCGGAAGCCATTCAAGAAGGGGCTTCGGCTTTTCTTACCCGGGAATACCGGGTTCTGGCCGTTTTCGTCGCGATCGTGGCGTCGGTCATTTCAACTTTTCTGCAATGGCAGACCGCGCTGTGCTTCGTCGTCGGCGCCATCGCCTCCGCGGGCGCGGGTTATCTCGGCATGTATGTGGCCGTGCGCGCGAACGTCAGAACCGCCGCCGCGGCCAGCCGGGGACTGCATGAAGGCCTCCGGGTCGCCTTCGGCAGCGGCGCGGTCATGGGCATGTCGGTGGTCAGCTTCAGCCTGATCGGGATGACGGTGCTTTATTTGATATTCAACGGCGATCCGAACCAGCTGACCTACGTGACCGGCTTCGGCTTCGGCGCCAGCAGCATCGCCCTGTTCGCGCGCGTCGGCGGCGGCATCTACACCAAGGCCGCCGATGTCGGCGCCGATCTGGTCGGCAAGGTCGAAAAAGGCATTCCCGAGGATGACCCGCGCAACCCGGCGGTGATTGCCGATAACGTCGGCGACAATGTCGGCGATGTCGCCGGCATGGGCGCGGACTTGTTCGAAAGCTACAGCGGCTCGATCATCGCGGCCGCCACCCTGGGCGCGACGCTCGGCGCGGACAAGGCGGCCGCCTTCATCGGCCTGCCGTTCTTGGTTGCGGCGGTCGGCGTGTTGTCCAGCCTGTTCGGGATTTACATGGTGACCGGCGAAGAGAAAGACCCGACCGAAGCCACCACGAAGATTTACCCCGGCTACTCCTTATGGATTCGCTACAGCCATCACCTCCGCCGCTTCGTTGCGAAGATTGACGAACGGGCGACGCTGGAGGATTTGCTGACGGCGCTGCGCCGTTCGGTCTGGGGCGCCTCGGCCGCGGTTCTGGCGCTCAGCCTGTTGACCGTGTTGATTTCCGGCGTCAGCCTCAATTACTGGCTGGTGATCCTGGTCGGTCTGATCGCCGGCAACGGCATCGCCTACGCGACCGAATATTTCACCTCCTACACCGAAAAGCCGACCCTCGCGATCGCGCATGCGACCCAGACCGGCCCCGCGACCACGATCATCCAGGGCATGGCGGTCGGCATGCTGAGCACCCTGCTGCCGGTGTTGATCACCGCGGCCGCGATCCTGCTCAGCATCTGGCTCGGCTTCAAGGCCGACGGCACGATGGCGGCGGGCCTGTATGCGGTCGCGCTGTCCGGCGTCGGCATGCTGAGCACCTTGGGCGTCACGCTGGCGACCGACGCTTACGGCCCGGTCGCGGACAACGCCGGCGGCATCGCCGAAATGGCCCATTTGCCGGGCGAAGTCCGCCACCGCACCGATGCGCTCGACAGCCTCGGCAACACGACCGCCGCGACCGGCAAAGGCTTTGCGATCGGCTCGGCGGTATTGACCGCGCTGGCGCTGCTGGCCGCCTATGTCAGCGCCGCGAAAATCGAGACCTTGAACATTCTCGGCCCGACCATGCTGCCCGGCATCCTGATCGGCGCGATGATGCCGTATCTGTTTTCGGCCCTGACGATGATGGCGGTCGGCAAGGCCGCGCATGCGATTGTGATGGAAGTGCGCCGCCAGTTCCATGAAATCCCTGGCTTGATGGAAGGCACCGCGCAGCCCGATTACAAATCCTGCGTCAGCATTAGCACCGAAAGCGCCTTGCGTGAAATGATCCTGCCGGGGGCCCTGGCGGTCGTCGTGCCGATCGTGATCGGCCATGTGCTCGGCAAGGAAGCCCTGGCCGGTTTCCTGATCGGCACGATGAGTTCCGGCTTCCTGCTCGCGGTGATGATGGCGAATGCGGGCGGCGCCTGGGACAACGCGAAAAAATGGATCGAAACCGGACAATACGGCGGCAAGGGCTCGGACGCGCACAAAGCGGCGGTCGTCGGCGACACGGTCGGCGACCCGTTCAAGGACACCAGCGGCCCGTCGCTGAACATCCTGATCAAGCTGATGACTATCGTTAGCTTGGTGTTCGCGACGTCGTTCGGTTCAGGTTGGCTAAGTTTTTGATTTTAATTAGCGTATCACACAATTCCCACGCTCTGCGTGGGAATACGACTTGAACTCGCTCCCGCGGTTCGGGACGCCAAGCGTCCTTGAGCGAGTTCCCACTCAGAGCATCACTGCCATTAAGTTAAGCCAATCATGGCAGTGACTCAGAGCGTGGGAACCATCATTGGAAATTGTTGCTAACGGAATTCTAAAGGCATTCACAACATCGTCACTGCCAAGGAAAATCTGTAAATTTAACTCTCCCAGCAGACATTTAATAATTAGTTAAGAATAAAATATTATCCTTAGAGTCATCACGTAGAAAATTCAATATTTCTATTCAGCTTCCAACAAAAAGCTAAAGGATTAGCGAAATGGAACACCAAATTGGCGATTCCTTCCTGCGGCAACTATAGCGACATTCACCGACTGCACCTTACTGCATTCATTACATTAACTCGAAATTTCGTGTTGTTTCCCATGATCCCTATTATTTTATCCGGCGGCTCCGGCACTCGCCTTTGGCCCCTGTCTCGCAGCCAGCAGCCTAAACAGTTTTTACCCTTGGTTTCAGAAAAAACGATGTTGCAGGAAACATGGCAGCGTCTGGTCGGAGTTCAGGCACTGAGCGCACCGATTGCCGTATGTAATGAAGACCATCGTTTCATGGTGGCCGAACAGTTGCGGGAAATCGATGTTAAACCCCGTGCGATCATTTTAGAGCCGGTGGGGCGCAATACGGCGCCGGCCGTTGCGTTGGCGGCATTGGCCGTGCCTCCGGACGAGGTGATGTTGGTGCTGCCTTCGGACCACGTCATTTTGCAGGCTTCGGTGTTTCAGGAATCCGTCAAAAAGGCGGAACAATTAGCGCAGCAAGGCCATTTGGTGACTTTCGGCATTGTGCCAACGCATCCGGAAACCGGCTATGGCTATATCAGGCGCGGCAATGCCGCGGAAAATTCGGCCTATCCGGTGTCGGCTTTTGTGGAGAAACCCGATTTGGCAACGGCGCAAATCTATTTGGATAGCGGCGAGTATTTCTGGAATAGCGGCATGTTTGCCTTTAAAGCCGGCGTTTTTTTACAGGAATTGGCAAAATTTAATCCTCAAATGCTTGCGGTTTGCCAGGAAGCTTTTAATGCCGCGCAACGCGATGTCGATTTTGTACGCATCTCGCGAGATATTTTCAAAACCTGTCCGTCTGACTCGATTGACTATGCGGTGATGGAAAAAACCGATCTGGCCATGGTGATTCCGCTGAATGCCGGCTGGAACGATGTCGGTTCCTGGTCGGCATTGTGGGATGTGACCGATAAAGACGCCGAGGGCAATGCGATACGCGGTGATGTGTTGACCGTCGATACCCACAATTCATTTATTCATTCCAGCAATAAGCTGGTCGCAACCTTGGGAGTGCACGATCTGGTGATTGTCGAAACGGATGATGCGGTCATGGTAGCCCCCAAGGATAGAGTGCAAGATGTCAAGCTATTGGTTGATAAATTGAAACAACAACAACGTCCGGAAGTCGATACGCATCGCAAAGTCTATCGGCCGTGGGGCTTTTTCGATGAAATCGACGTAGGAGAACGGCATAAGACCAAACGCATCGTGGTAAAACCCGGTGCCAGTTTATCGGTCCAAATGCATCATCATCGCGCGGAGCATTGGGTCGTCGTCAAGGGAACCGCGTTGGTCTGCCGAGGCGAGGAACAGGTGCTTATTTCGGAAAATCAATCGACCTTTATCCCGTTGGGCGTTGTTCATCGCCTGGAAAATCCAGGCGTGATTCCGCTCGAGATGATCGAGGTGCAATCGGGCAGTTATTTGGGCGAGGATGATATTGTTCGCTTTGCGGATCAATATGGTCGTCAGATTAAAACGCTAGTATCTTAGGCTCCCTTCTGCCTGGCTTCCATGGCCTGGATTCGGCAACTGCTCCATGCCTTGCTCTAACTTCTGCATCCATGCAGTCGACCCGCTTGCGAACGGGTATGACGATATTGATGTATAACGATGAGCGCTCCAGCGGTGCGTGACGCCGGAGCATCACTGGCAGCGAAACACGGGCCGGGACGCTGCGCGTGAACGGCATTCCCACGGAGGCCCTCACTGCCTTAAGTTAAGGCGGTTATCTCCCTCTCCCTTCGGGAGAGGGTCGGGGTGAGGGGAATAAAATAAGGAAAAATACTTTATTTTGATCCCCTCATCCTAGCCTTCTCCCGGAGGGAGAAGGGACCGGCCATCCTTAACTTAATGGCAGTGACGGAGGCCGTGGGAACGAAACTGGAGCCCGCCTGTGGGAAAACGGATTATTCGGTATCTGCGCGATCCCTTACGCGCGCCAGACAAGCTCGGACAATCTCTTCGGCGCGCGCTTGCGTCCCGGCTTCCGCATAGCAACGCAGTTCCGGCGCATTGCCCGATGCGCGAAGATGCACGATCTCCTCATTTTCAAAGGAAATACGCAAGCCATCGGTTTGATCGGTTTCGGCCGCTTGACCGCACAAATCGCCGAGTAAGTCCCGGACGGCGGCATCCGAGGTCGCCAGCGTGTGCAAAAGATGCCGACTTTTCTCGGCCGCGAAAGCGGGCAAACGGTCGCTGGCGGTAAAACGCCCCGGCAGGCTTCCCGGCAATTCGGACAATTTGACGCGGCGCTCCCGAGCCATCGCCAGCAAGGCCAGCATCGGCAACACCGCATCGCGCGTCGGCAACGGTTGCAGCCTGCACCCCTCTTTTTCTAATGCGGTCGCCACCAGAAAGCCGCCATTCGCCTCAAAACCGACCACCGAATCATAGCCCTGCCCTATCAGCTCCTGCATGCCTTCGATCACATAAGGTGAACCGATCCGGGTGCGTTTGACGGTAAATCGCCCACACTTTTCGACAGCGGTATTGCTGCTGACCGGCGTTGCAATGGCGCCGGCCCCGACATATTGCGCACACAAGATGCCGACAATATCGCCGCGCAGCCACTGGCCGTTTTGATCGCCGAGCAACGGACGGTCGGCATCGCCGTCGGTGGACAAGATCGCATCGAAGCCAAAGCCCTCGGCCCATTGCCTGGCTTTCGCCGTATCCTCCGCGCTGACCGCCTCGGTATCGATCGGCACAAACTGATCGGTGCGCTCGATTGACAGCACTTCGGCCCCCAGGGCCTCCAGAAGTTCGCGCAGCAGATCGCGCGCCACGCTCGAATGCTCATACAAGCCCAAACGCATGCCAGCCAGTTGCTGCGGCGCAAAGAATTGCAGATAACGCTCGATATAGCCTTGATAAGCCGCCCGGTTGGCGTCAGGAAGCGCGGCCATGGGCAAGACCTCCGGCATCGTCACATTCGCATCGCCAATGGCCGCCTCATCCTGCTTGGTGATTTCTCCGTCGGGACGATAAAACTTGATGCCGTTGCGATCGAATGGAATATGGCTGCCGGTAATCATCAACGCCGGGATATTTTGCTCCTGCGCATAAAAAGCCAAGGCCGGCGTCGGGATGATGCCGCAAAAATCTTCCGCAAAACCCGCGTAACGGATCGCCGCCACGCATACACCGGCAATTGCAGGGCTGCTGGGACGCAAATCCATACCCACGGCAACACGCGAACCGGGCGGCGGCGCGATACTGTGCAAAAAGGCCAGTGTATAAGCGAAACACACCTCGGCGTTCAAATCGGTCACCAGGCCCCGCGCACCGCTGGTACCGAAGCGGATCGGGCTGAGAGCAATGATTTCACGGCTGTTTTTCATGAATTCCTTTGAGTTGATTTAAAAATATAAATAGCGAATCAGCCACGGAAAGCCCGGGACAGACACAGCCTGTCGCACAAACATTAATACTGAGTCTAAACGCTATTGTTAACCGCACTAATATTGCCCGACAACTGGGCATGGCGCAATAAAATCCTGATTAGCCCTGCTGCGATCTCTGGTAGCACTCAGGGCATGCTCTTATACACAAGTCCGTCATTCCGGCAAGGACTGCCGGAATCCACGACTGGACGGTGCAGAAGGTAGGCAACGTAGGAGCGGTTGCCGACACAAAGGGAGGTTTTACGCTTGCCGTCCTTAGCCCGGGATTGCCGCTTCCAGGCCGGTGTTACGGCATTTATGGATAACGAGATGCACTCAGGGTAACCAGAAGAATTTTTAAAATTTATGGCTTCTCGCCTTAATTAATGTAATTTTAAGATAAAAGCATTACTATTGGCCTAGCGCTATTTTTAAGTAGCGAAATAATATCTAAATCTAAGTCTCGGATTTTGTCGAAAAACCGAACAGATGCCGATACGCAGCGAGCCTTCGCATCTATAGATACAAGTTTTTCAGCTTTGCCAATTAAGAGGCAGGATGAGAGCTTGGCCGCAAAATCAAGCAAACATGACTTCAGAACAAGCTGAAGACTAAAAACTGAGGCATACGACCTTCCGCGATCCGTATGAGCCATCGGAGTGAGGCTCATGTACCGCCTTTATGGTCTAAAACTGAATTCGATTTGTTAACGGATCAAATAGAGAAGGCATTCACGATCTACAGATCCCGCAATTCAGCATCAAGTTTCGTTTCCACGACTGATGCGGCAAACGATAACCCTGTTTAGCCCCAAAATTTCATAAAACTTTGCTACTATCAAGCAATGAAATTTGAAAAATTAGCATTACGATTTTTTGATAGGCTCTAAATACCACTCTTCACTTTCTTGGACAATACATATGAAAACACGTACTTTACTACTTGCCATGACGATAGCCATGGCAATGCCTTTAGCGAATGCAGCTGAACCAAAGCCAGTGACTGCAACCAGCTTGGTGTCGCCAGCAGCCTTGCAGACAGCAACGGACAAGGAAATTAAGGCGCTAAAAGCCGAGGCAGCAAAAGCATCTAAAAAAGCCGAAGCCTCTGCCAAAAAAGCAGCGGCTACGGCCACAGCCGCTGCTAAGAAAGCTGCCGCTGCTGAGCAAAAGGCTCAGAGTGCAAAAACAAAAGCAGATAATGCATTGTCAAAGGCACAGACTGACCCCAAGACGACTCCTGCAGAGCTCGCCAAGGCTCAGCAAGCCGCGCAAGATGCGTCAGCTAAATTGACTGCAACTGCTGCCAAAGCCGATCAAGCCGCCGCTGAAAAAACTGCTGCCGCGACTCGCTTAGCGGAGGTAAACCAGCAGAAAGAAGAAAGCCTTGCGGCATTAAAAACCATAAGTGCGAATATTAAAGCCGCTGACGCTGCGCAAAAAGCCGCAGAGAAGGCCGCTAAAGCGGAGGAAAAAGCAGCCGAAAAAGCTGCAAAATTAGCGGCCGATCCCAATGCGAATCCAGCAAAACTCGCTGCGGCCCAGGCAGAAGCTCAACAAGCGGCGGCAGCCAAAGCGGCCGCAGACGCTGCAGCTGCAGCTAAAACAGCCGCAGCCGAAAAAGACGCTCAAACGTTGATAACGCTGACAGAAGCGGCAAAAGTTCAACAGGCTAATGAAGAGGCAATCGCCGCAGCAGCGGCTCAAAAAGCAGCTGCGGAGAAACAGGCCGCACAAGCGGCAAAGGACGCGGCGATAGCACAAGCGAAGATCGATAAATTACAAGAAATTACCGCGAATGGCGGAACTTTGACCCCTCAGCAACAACAAGCCCTGGACGCAGCCAATGCAAAAGCCGCAGCCGCAGCCGCAGCTCAGGCCGCAGCTGACGCAGCAGCAGCGGCTGCATTGGCCGCTCAACAAGCCGCCGCACAAAAAGCTCTGGAAGATGCCCAAGCCTTGAAAGATATAATAAAAGACGTCACTCCGGTTAGTCCGGCTTGAGCATTTATTAAGCGCTTGGCGAGCGGGGCGGGGGTTACACCCTCCGCCCCACTCGTTTGAACACTTATCGCCGGACGGGGCATGTTGCTCCGTCCGTAGGCTTTCTTGCAAGCTTCAAGGTATCGGCAGCCAAAAACTTGAGGGACGCGGTTGCAAACCCAGTCCCGCTTGCGAAAGCTACATCTCGCTGAAAATTTTCTATATCGCATAAAAATCATTACCACGAAATAGATGCATGATAATCAGGTTTGTCTATATCCATCGGGGTTATTAACCTGCCACCGCCAATGATCCTCACACATGATTTCGATGCCGCGCCCGGCCTTCCAATTCAATAATTCTGCGGCCAATGTAGGATCGGAATAAAAGGCAGCCACATCGCCCGGACGGCGCGGACCGATCACATAGGGAATAGACCGGTCACTCGCTTTTTCGAAGGCTTTGACGACATCAAGCACGCTGTATCCTATCCCTGTACCGAGATTGACCGTAAAACTCTGCGGCTGAGCAAGACGCTCCAGCGCCCGCAAGTGCCCCACGGCAAGGTCGACCACATGAATGTAGTCGCGGACACCCGTGCCATCCGGGGTAGGATAATCCCCTCCCCAGACATTCAGTTGCTCCCGCCTGCCCACGGCGACCTGCGCGACAAACGGCATCAGGTTATTCGGAATACCCTGCGGGTCTTCGCCAATCAAGCCGCTTTGGTGAGCTCCCACCGGATTAAAATAACGCAGGATACCGATACCCCATGAAGAATCCGAGCGGTAAAGATCGCGCAGCATCTCTTCTATCACCAGTTTTGTTTGGCCGTAGGGGTTGGTGGTGGAAAGCGGATGCTTTTCCGTAAACGGCAGGAATTGCGGTTCGCCGTACACCGTAGCCGAAGAGCTAAAGACGATGTTTTTTACGCCGCAGTTTTGCATCGCCTGTAACAGGCAAAGCGTCCCCGCCACGTTATTGTCATAATAGCGAAGCGGTTTTTCGACCGACTCACCCACGGCTTTCAGCCCCGCAAAGTGAATGACGGCCTGGCAGGCATGCTCCTCGATACAGGCCGTTATCGCGTTCATATCGCGGATATCGGCTTGGCAGGTAATGACAGATTTACCGGTAATTTGCTCAACGCGACGCAGGGATTCAGGGTGGCTATTACAAAAATTATCGAACACCACCACTTGATAACCTGCATTGAGAAGTTCAACGCAGGTATGCGATCCGATATAACCCGCGCCACCGGTGACTAGAATGGTATTAATATGAGTTGTCATCATTCGAACATTTATTTGCGGAAATTGCTAAATTCAGCACCTAGGCGGAAGCTCTTTCAGAACCATCGATAAACTCTGCTCCCAGGAAGGCTGCTGGATGCCAAAGGCCTTCGCCGGACGGAGCCAGTGCCGTTAAGTTTAAGAAATAAATATATGGTAGGGTGGATAAGCGTAGCGCATCCACCGCATAGCTGCCGGATGCGCTACGCTTATCCGGCCTACGGAACTAAATTCAACACCTAGGCGGAAACTCCTCCAGAACCATATTCAAACTCTGCTGCCAGGAAGGCAGCTGGATGCCAAAGGTCTCGAAAAGTTTGGCGTTGGACATCACGGAATACATTGGGCGAGCGGCCGGGGTTGGATATGCAGACGTGTTAATCGGCTTGATAACAGGCGGCTGATCCCGGCCGGCCAGCAAACCGCAAGCTATAGCTTCGTTAACAAATCCGTACCAGGTCGTCTGCCCCTGAGCCGTCAGATGATAGGTGCCGCTTAGTCTGGCCGGCAAGTCGGCACTGTCACCAGGAACATAAAGCTGTGCCAGCATCTGGGACGTACATTCGGCTATCGCCCGGCTCCAGGTCGGCGCACCGGTTTGATCATTCACGACGCCGAGTTCGTCGCGCTCCCTGCCTAAACGCTGCATGGTCAGTAAGAAATTCTTTCCGCGTGCGCCGTAGACCCAGCTCGTCCGCAAAATCAGATGATTCGCTCCAGAGTGACGTATCGCCTGCTCGCCTGCCAGTTTGCTTGCGCCATAGACATTCAGCGGATTGGGCTGGTCATCCTCGACGTAGGGCGCCTGCTTGGTTCCATCGAAGACGTAATCGGTTGAGTAATGCACCAGCAAGGCCCCCAAACGCTTGGCTTCCTCGGCAAGAACGCCGGGGGCTACAGCATTCACCGCCATCGCCAAATCGGCTTCCGACTCGGCCTTGTCCACCGCCGTATAAGCGGCAGGATTGACGATAATGTCGGGCTTCAGCTGCCGGATGAAACCCCGTATCGCCTCCGCATCGGCCAAATTCAATTCAGCGGAACCAACGGCCGTCACTTGCCCCAGCGTGAACAAACTGCGCCGCAACTCCCATCCCACCTGACCCGACTTGCCGGTGATCAGGATCTTTCTTGTTCCGCCCTTTTCCTTCACTCGAATACCTCGGCATCCTTGAGCAATTGACCTGCCTGGTCTTTGGCCGACAACAGCGGCGCCGCACCGTGCAGTTGCCAGTCTATCGCCAATGCCGGGTCATTCCACAAAATCGAACGCTCATATTCCGGCGCCCAATAATCGGTGGTTTTATAAAGGAACTCGGCGGTTTCGCTGAGCACCACGAAGCCATGGGCAAAGCCGGGCGGTATCCACAGCATGCGCTTGTTCTCCGCGCTTAAAATCAGCCCGAATGACTGCCCAAAAGTCGGCGAAGACTTGCGAATATCCACCGCCACATCGAACACCTCGCCCACCACCGCACGCACCAGCTTGCCTTGGGGCTGCCGTATCTGATAATGCAGCCCGCGCAAAACATGGCGCGCAGATTTTGAATGATTGTCCTGCACGAATGCCAAATCGACACCCGTCAACTCGGCGAAACGCCTGGCATTGAAGCTCTCGAAAAAAAAACCGCGCTCATCGCCAAAAATTTTAGGCTCAACAATCAGCAAATCGGGGATGCCCGTCGGAACGATGTGCATAATCAGCCTTCCCTTAACAGCCGCTGCAAATATTGCCCATAGCCATTCTTGGCCAGCGGCACGATCAATTCTTTTAGCTGCTCGGCAGAAATATAACCTCTGGAAAAAGCGATTTCCTCGATACAAGCGATCTTCAACCCCTGGCGTTTTTCCAGGGTTTGAATGAACAGCGATGCCTCCAGCAAAGACTCGTGCGTGCCGGTATCCAGCCACGCATAGCCGCGCCCCATCACCTTCACGTCCAGATTACCTTGCTCCAGATAAATCTGATTCACAGTGGTAATCTCAAGCTCGCCGCGAGCCGAAGGCTTGATCGATTTGGCGATATCCACCACCTTGTTATCGTAAAAATACAATCCCGTTACCGCATAGTTGGATTTAGGCTGCACGGGCTTCTCTTCCAGGCTAACCGCTTTACCTTGTTCATCGAACTCAACCACGCCATAGCGTTCCGGATCATCCACATGATAGGCGAACACGGTGCCGCCCTCTTGTTTGGTGGCCGCGGTATGCAACAGCACGTCCATCCCATGCCCATAAAAAATATTATCGCCCAGTACCAGGGCGCAGGCATCGTCCCCGATGAACTCTTCGCCAATAATGAAAGACTGTGCAAGGCCATCCGGTGAAGGCTGCACCGCATAACTCAAATCGATCCCCCACTGTTTACCGTCGCCCAACAGTTGCTCAAAGCGTGGTGTATCTTGCGGCGTAGAGATAACCAAAATTTCACGAATCCCGGCCAACATCAAAATGGACAGCGGGTAATAAATCATCGGCTTGTCATACACCGGCAGCAACTGCTTCGAAACAGCCTGAGTCACAGGGTAAAGCCGCGTCCCCGAACCACCCGCCAAAATAATGCCCTTCATGCCACACTCCTGTTCGCGTAATTCTTTTGCACCCAGTTTTGATAGTCGCCGCTGGTCACGTTTTGTACCCAATCGGTATTCTGCAAATACCATTCGACGGTCTTGCGCAGGCCGGACTCGAAGGTTTCTTGCGGTTTCCAGCCCAGATCGCGCGCAATCTTGGTCGCATCGATCGCGTAACGACGATCATGCCCCGGTCGATCTTGTACGTAGGTAATCAGCTGGCGATGCGGGGCGCCTTGCGGGTGCAGTTCATCCAGAATGGCGCAGATGGATTGCACCACTTCCAGATTGGTCTTCTCGTTCCAGCCGCCGATGTTATAGGTCTCGCCCAGCTTGCCGCGTTCCAGCACCAAGCGTAAAGCGCGTGCATGGTCGTCTACATAGAGCCAATCGCGGATGTTGTCCCCCTTGCCGTAGATCGGCAAAGCTTTGCCGTTGACCGCGTTTAAAATCACCAGCGGGATCAGTTTTTCCGGAAAATGGTACGGCCCATAGTTATTCGAGCAATTGGTGGTGACGACCGGCAAGCCATAGGTATGATGCCAGGCGCGCACCAGGTGATCGGAAGATGCCTTGCTGGCGGAGTACGGGGAATTGGGCTCATAAGCCGTCTCCTCGGTAAAGAATCCGTTCTCGCCCAAGCTGCCGTATACCTCATCGGTGGAAATGTGGTGGAAGCGGAACGCGGCCTTGCGCTCAGCGTCCAGACCGTTCCAGTATTCACGCGCCGCCTCCAGCAAGGTATAAGTGCCAACGATGTTGGTCTGGATAAAGTCGGCGGGGCCGGAGATCGAGCGGTCCACATGCGATTCCGCCGCCAAGTGCATCACGGCAGACGGTTGATGCTCACGGAACACCCGAGCGACTTCGGCTACATTGCAGATGTCCACTTGCTCAAAGCGATAACGCGGATTATCCGACACCGAAGCGAGCGATTGCAGATTGCCCGCGTAGGTCAGCTTATCGACATTGACCACGCGGCAATCGGTATCGTTGATGAATTGACGAACGACGGCGGAGCCGATGAAGCCCGCGCCGCCGGTGATGAGGATAGTTTTCATCTCATAAAATCTCATGCTATTGATGCGTTGTGATAAAGGGTTAGCTCCATTCATCCTGATCTTGTCGAAGCCTTTCGAGCGGGACGGGGTTTGTAACCCCGTCCCAAAAGTTTGCAGACTACCTTCCTGCGCAAAGCATTACGCCAATCCAAGGCCTCAAACATTACGGACGGGATGCATATCCCGTCCGGCTCCAAGCCGCTTCAGTGCCCTTCCTTTCCCCGCAACTCGGTTTCGTGCGCAAGAAACCAGGCATAAGTATCCCGCAATCCCTGCTCCAGGTCTATCGAAGCCCGCCAGCCCATATCGGCCAGGCGAGAAACATCCATCAATTTGCGCGGCGTGCCGTCGGGTTTGGTTGCATCGAAACCGATTTGACCTTTAAACCCGACCACCTTGGCCATGGTTTCCGCCAGTTCGCGAATGGTTACATCGCGGCCCGTGCCGACATTGATGTGCGACAGCATCGGGGCGGTATTGGCCTGATAGGCGGCCTCGTCCAGCTCCAGAACGAACAGGGATGCCGCCGCCATGTCGTCGACATGCAAAAACTCGCGCATCGGCTTGCCAGAACCCCATACCACGACTTCGGCCGCCTCATTCAGCATCGCTTCGTGAAAACGCCGCATCATCGCCGGAATCACATGCGAATTTTCCGGGTGAAAATTGTCGTTCGGGCCGTACAGATTGGTCGGCATGACCGAACGATAATCCACGCCGTACTGGCGGTTGTATGATTCGCATAATTTGATGCCCGCAATCTTCGCGACCGCATAAGGCTCGTTGGTCGCTTCCAGCACGCCGGTCAGCAACGCATCCTCACGCATCGGCTGGGCCGCCAATTTCGGATAAATGCACGAGCTGCCCAAAAACAGCAGTCTCTTGACGTCGCTGCGATACGCCTGATGAACGATATTCGACTCGATCATCAGGTTTTCGTAGATAAATTCGGCGGGATAGGTGTTGTTCGCCCAGATGCCGCCGACCTTGGCCGCCGCCAGAATCACCACATCCGGTTTTTCCGCCTGCATGAATTCGGCAACCGCCGCCTGATCGGTCAGATCGAGTTCCCGATGCGTGCGCACGACCACTTCGCAATCGCCGCGCGCCTGCAATTGCCTGACCAGCGCCGAGCCCACCATGCCTCGGTGTCCGGCCACATAGACTTTTCCGGAAATTTTCATGCGCATTACTCCCGGCTGACCGACACGGCATAACCGTTCTTTTTCAGCAAGGCATGCTGCTTGGCATGATTAAGGTCGGTCGTCACCATTTCCGCAACCATCTGATCCAGCGTAATCCTCGGCACCCAGCCCAATTTTTCGCGCGCCTTGCTCGGGTCGCCCAACAACGTTTCGACTTCGGCTGGACGGAAATAACGCGGATCGATCCGCACCACCACGTCTCCGGCTTTCAATGCGGGCGCCTTGTCGCCGGTCACTGCGGCGACACGGCCGACTTCATCGACGCCCTGCCCCTCCCAGGTCAACTCGACGCCCAATTCACGCGCCGCTTTTTCGATGAACTGGCGCACCGAATATTGCACGCCGGTCGCGATCACAAAATCGTCCGGCTGTTCCTGTTGCAACATCAGCCACTGCATTTCGACATAATCGAGCGCATGCCCCCAATCGCGCAGCGAGTCCATGTTACCCATATGCAAACACGGTTCGAGCCCTTGCGCGATATTGCACAGTCCGCGGGTAATCTTACGGGTCACGAAGGTTTCGCCCCGGCGCGGCGACTCGTGATTGAACAGAATCCCATTGCAGGCATACATGCCATAGGCTTCGCGGTAATTGACCGTGATCCAGTAGGCATACAGTTTGGCCGCCGCATACGGCGAACGCGGATAGAAAGGGGTGGTTTCGCGCTGCGGGATTTCCTGCACCAGACCGTATAATTCGGAGGTCGAAGCCTGATAGAAACGGGTCTTCTTTTCCAGCCCCAAAAAGCGGATCGCCTCCAGCAGGCGCAGGGTGCCGATCGCATCGACATCCGCCGTGTACTCCGGCGCTTCGAATGAAACCGCCACATGGCTTTGCGCGCCCAGGTTGTAGACTTCATCCGGCTGCACCTGTTGAATGATCCGGGTCAGATTGGACGTATCGGTCAAGTCGCCGTAATGCAGTATGAATTGTTGATTATTGACGTGAGGGTCTTCATAGATATGATCGATGCGCTGGGTATTGAACAATGAAGCGCGGCGTTTGATGCCATGGACTTCATAACCCTTCTTCAATAAAAACTCGGCCAGATAAGAACCGTCCTGCCCCGTAATACCCGTAATTAATGCTACTTTCTTAGTCATTTACATTTTCCGTTGATTGAAAAACTTTTTATTGCATCCACACTGTGGCGCTCATCGTTATACACATGTCATAGCGACAGCCTGCTGGGCTCCTCGTTCCCAAGCTCGTGCTTCATGTCTGTTAAGTTAAGGATGGCCGGTCCCTTCTCCCTCCGGGAGAAGGCTAGGATGAGGAGATCAAATAAAGTATTTTCCTTATTTTATTTCCCTCACCCCGCCCCTCTCCCGAAGGGAGAGGGAGATAACCGCCTTAACTTAATGGCAGTGCTTGGGAACGCAGTCTTGGAAGCTCCAGCTTCTAGTATTGGCCGTGAAGCTAGAGCTTCACGACATGTGTTCCCAAGCTGGAGCTTGGGAACCAGGAAACCTGATATACAGCGTATCAGGCGACATATCAATATCCTCGGACCAAGCAACCGTGCCATTCGACACGTGTGCTAACCGGAATTTTCCGGGTTGCCGCAATAGTTGATATGCGGGATAGTGAAGATAAGGACGCATGGAAAAATGGCGCTTTTCTCCCCCAGCAAAAGTGACAAGCAATTCATAATTAGCTAAATCCTTAACAGCGACTACATCGGGTGTCATAGGGTAAACGCCTCAGCGCAGTGGGTCGATTTTTCTCGCCGTACGGGGCATGCTGCCCCGTCCGCAGAGTTTCCGCATACTTAGGAGTATCGGCAGCCCCTAAACGGTGGGGACGGGATTGCAAATCCCGTCCCGCCGGGATATGCGGCGAAGATGTTTTTGCGTATCAAGCAAATACATCGATACCAAAATGCCATAAAACATACTAATCGTAGGCATACTTGCCTCCTGGTTGAATTGTCTGAGCGGGACGGGGTTTGCAACCCCGCCCCAAACGTTTGAAAACTGCTTACCCACGCGAATTATCCTGAGAATTCCAAAGCGGCAAACATTACGGACGGGACACATATCCCGTCCGGCGCCAAAGTTATCGGTAGTAACGACGTTCGACATCATCTTCCTTGCGTTTTGCCAACGCCAACAAAAACAAAACCATCAAGCTTCCCCCCACATCGGCAGACCAGTCCCAGACGCTTGAAGTACGTCCCGGCAGATAAGACTGAAACCCTTCATGCGCCATGCCCAGAATGGCCATCAAGACCAATAGCCGCCAAAACCTATGGTAAGTAACCATTCCCCATCCCAACAGTCCGCTTAACAAACCATACACGGAAGCATGAACCAGTTTATCCCAAGGCGCTGCGACGCGATGCGCCGTCCAGCCTTGCAGTTCCGCCATGAATAAAATCGCCATTAGACACAGCGCGAAACTCAAGCTGAACATACGCCAACAGGAAAATTTCTTATACATAGTCATATTGCTTTGCCCAAATATTCTTGCCTGCTGGGGCATGCTGCCCCATCCACAGGGTTTCCGCATGCTAGGAGTATCGGCAGCCCCTAAACGGTGGGGACGGGATTGCAAATCCCGTCCCGCCAGGGGGTTGTTTTAACGAAATAAAACATCGAAGGAATCAATAAATCTCTCTAGGATTGCTTTTTTGTGGTGCGCTTTTTGAAGTCAAACTCATTAAAAAGTCATCAAAATTCTGTAATATGGCTTCCTTACGCAGTTTTTCCAAAGCGTATTGCCTGGCCTTCATATTGACACGCGGACGGCCGGTTTTCGCGGCGTTGAGCATAGCCTTCAAAGACGCAAGAAATTGCTCTAAATTTTCAGGCTCAACACGTTCGGCGATGCCGGGATATTGCTCGCACAATAGGCCTAACTCTGTTTCCGCTTCAGCGGTAATCAGCGCATAACCGCCGGCGGCCAGTATGGTGGTCAGTTTGGACGGCAACACCGCATCGGCAGCGCCTTTCTTTTGGATAACCAGATGTACGTCGGCCAAAGCCATCAGTGCCGGCAAATCCTCATAAGGCTGCAACGAATCAAAACGAATATTGTGCAGATCAAGCTCTTTTGCCTGTTCAATTAATGTTTGTTTTTCAACGCCTTCGCCAAGGACTAAAAACACGACATCCGGTTCGGAGGATAAGTGCTTGGCAGCCTGCAGCAATAACTCCAGCCCTTGTTTTTTGCCCAGATTGCCGGAATATAAAACAATTTGCGATGAGTCCGACAGCCCCCACCGCTGGCGAAAACCGGAAGCATCCACTCCAGGTTTGATGAAATCGGTATCCACCCAATTTGGGAAAAAATACAACGGCACAGATTGGCGGGTTTTTCTTACGGCCCTAGCCAGCATCGACTGCGAAATTGAACTGACCGCGCTAAAGCGGCGCATGAAAAAGCTCTCGACCGTCTGACAAACCACAGCCATCAAGCGCCCGTTGTTCGCCATCCCCAACCCCAGCATTGCATCCAGTTCGAAATCCTGAACATGCAAAAGGCTTCTGGCACCGGTCATTCTACTCAGTAGTAATGCGGCTGGCACACAAAAAAATGTCGGCTCAATCGTGATGATCACATCGGGTTTCCAGCGCCATTGGCTCAACACAGCGGGCAAACTGGTCAGTGCAAAACTGCATAAATGCAATAAACGGGTTAAAGTCGACGGCCGTTTCGGCACGAACAGCGGACAGCGAAGCACTTTGACGCCATGCAGTTGCTCTTGCCGATACCATCCCCCTAAATAGCCGTCGCCAACGCGCCATTCGGGATAATAAGGTGGAGCACAAACCACCCTGACTTCATGTCCCCTTGCAGCCAGCCAGTCGAACATTTCACCGGAATATTTGCCGATGCCGGTCAATTCAGGTGCGTAATTGATTCCATAGAGTAGTATTTTCATTTATATTGACTGGTAGCTTAAGTCGACTAACTATTACATAACGCTAGGCCGGAGAGCCAATGTACACCATATACGCAGGCATAGTGGGTATAAAAAAATGAGTGCGTTTTGATATAATCTGAAATTACGGAATATTTCATGAAAAAAATTCTTTTATTTTATAACGATCGACAAAACCTAACCTGGAATTTTCTCATACTTAGCTTACTCGCAGCCTTGCTTTGTATACCTTCTTGCACATGCTTACCTATGTCAGAAATTTTTGATCCAAACAACCCATGCGGTTCTGGATATCAGTTAGTTTTTAGTGACGAGTTCAACTCGGCATCCACCATCGATGTCAAGGGTACAGGTGACCCAAAATTCAAATGGTACACGACGCCATTTTTTGTTAGGCCATCAAGCAAAAAACCTAGCGTTATTGAAGTTAGCAATGGTGTTCTGACACTTAACAGCACAAAAAATAGCGCTCGTAACAGCAATATTGCCACTGCTATGCCTGGAAACAATAAGCAAGGATGGCTTGGGAAAGCATTTGGCGCTGGCGCCTATTTCGAAGCAAGAATTTCCTTCGATCCAATCACGGTCAATACAGCAAATGGATGGCCGTCATTCTGGTCTATGGCAATTGAGCATATGGCACAAAAAGGCGCTGACCAATGGATAGGGCGAACACCAGATTATAAGCATTTCATCGAGGATGACTTCTTTGAGTACAACACAGCCTCTTTCGCCGGCCCCAACAGCTACAGTGCTACAATACATGATTGGTTTGGCATCTATAACAAAACCTGCTCTTCTGGTTACTGCAAAATCAATAATCATTATGACAGTGAAAGCCACTTCAATAATGCAATCATCAAAACACCAACAAAAACTGACTGGACAAAATTTCACACCATCGGGCAGTTATGGGTACCAAGTAATCCTCTAAACAGCATGGGTTACGTGCAGAACTACTTTGATGGAAAACTGATGTCGACAGTATCCTGGATTGCCTCAAAATCAGGACCACCCACCACAGTCGGAGATTACACATTCAGTATTATGGATAAAAGCCATCTTGTCGTAATCCTTGGCACTGGAGTCAACCAACCACTAAATGTTGACTGGGTTCATGTTTGGCAAAAAACTAACGCTGTTGAATTATCGTTTCAGCAATAATTTTAGCCAGCACTCGATTACCTTCGTTTGTGGGATGAATATCATCCCTGTAATAGTCCAGACTCCATCTACGGTCATCCGCCACTTAAACTACTCGTTTAGCACCTGTTGCGAATAAAAGTGACAAATAAGGTTCGAATGTCTTTTTACGTAACTCGGGATCAATTTCTTCAGCTTTATTCGGATAAATTATGAAAACAGGGTCGAGTCTTGTGGCCTTAAGAAACTCAGCAAGTTCAACCGAAAGATTCCCTGGGGGGACCTGCAACATCTCAGGTACTTCACCACACTTATCAAGCGCATAAATATATTTGTTGAAGAGATACCACAGTGCAAATTTTGGTTTTTGTCTCGGGTGAGTAAAGTCACAACGCCATGAAGATGCTTCTGCAAAATCAGCCGAGTTAAGCACAAATACAATGGACTCTATTTGACTGACCACATCAGGATTAGTATGCAGATAGGTCAGTTCATTTTGAAGAGCCCAACTCCCGGCAGAAATGGGCCACACATTCTGATCAATTATCTTCTGCAATTGCGGGCCGAGCCGATCCTCTTGTGCCAGCATGTTACCACCCAAAACAATGCTATCGCCCACAAGAAGAACATCAGGTTTTGAATTAGTCAGAAAATCAGGGGCACCCATATGCCACGAATTAAATTGCCAATAATTCTTATTTAAAAAACGACCGTGTTGATTAGCAGCAGGAATATACCCAATTATTGGATTGGCATCATAAATCGGGAAATCAATTAAACCCAATAGCCTAACCGATACCTCAGCCGACAAAAACAAAATGAAGCTGGATATAATAAAATATGCAAGATGTTTTTTCATTTCTCTCACCCATGTATATAATCAAGGCTCTCAGCTAACGCAAATGAATATTTATTAGTATGCAATTCAACGCCGAAAGCGGCTTATTGTCTTTACTGCGCTTACTTTTATATATTTATTTTTTAGACACCTTTGGCCTCAATGAGATCAAATAACGATATGAGCGCTAACTAGTGAGGAAATCATCTTGAAACCATTTTTTAAATATTAAAATACATATTTTTTTCTATATTGCCAAATAGCATTACTAAATACTTAGCTTCTATGGCGAGTTTATCTCTGGCCAACTAGCACCTTATCAATAACGAAATGACTTACATTAAGTACCTATCCATAATTATCCTGTCAGCAAGTTAAGATATGCTATTGTTTTTATTAGAACATTTCACAATGCGCCCTGAAAAATACCGGATTTATTTTGCACACGTACTTATTTCTATTCTTCAGAAATGAGATCACACAGATTAAACACTTAGCTTCTGAATTTATTCAAGCATTAGTCCCGTCAATTTGACAAGCCGAGCAATTTTCTCTGCTCTCGTTTCGGCACCACGAAGAGATCGCTCCGCCTCCAGGCATTTAAGATCAACCAAACAACGGTACCAAAGCCCCTGCATAAAGTGATAAGCAAACCCCTCCTTACCATCCAGAAAGCCCAGTCTTAAAAAATAACGGTAACAAAAATAAAATATCGGCCTTGCAAACAATGGCAGTTTGTTGTAAAGACGTTCCTTGACTAACCGTTTGATTTTACGCTGGCTGGTTTCGCTCTCTGCAACAGAACCATTACGATGAAATAAGTGATATTTCTGATTAAGAATTTCAATCATTTCCCGACTGGCGTAACGATTATGCTTGGCAATAAACCATTCAATGGTATTCAGATTGGCGTCGACAAAATGGCCATCAAAGATGATGGATTTGCCGGCATCTAAAACAATATGCTCATCCATCCAGCGATTTTCGATATGCGCTTGACCGTTTTTCCAAAGACGTAGCAATATCAGTGGATAGCGGTCACCATGCTTTATCCAGCGCCCCAGAAAATGAAGTTTATACTTAAAATAAATGCCATTAATATTATTAGGCAACTCCGGCACCTTTCTAATAATTTCTTCTACTAGTAGCGATTCCAGATATTCATCAGCATCCATACGCATTACCCAGTCCGTCTTAACAGGGCAATTATCAAGGGCCCACTGAAATTGCAATGCTTGGTTAACAAAAGTGTTTTGATAAACTTTTGCTCCTAACGATTGCGCAATTTCTACGGTTCTGTCAGTAGAATATGAATCCACCACAAATACTTCCTTAGCAATCAAAAGCATATTATTAATACAGCGCTCAATATGCAGCTCTTCGTTGTAAGTTAAAATAATGACAGAAATATCACTCACTGTTAATGCCTTATATTATGAGAGTATTAGTGATTTACCAGTAAATCATGAGCAGGCAAACGTTCGGATCTAGCAACTAAAAGATCAATAGGCTCTGGAAAACCAAAGGCAATCATCATAATTAATCGCTCACCTTTGGGGATTCTTCCCTCTGTACAAATTTTAAGCTCTCTATGATTCGGAATTGCAAGATTTAATGGGCAGGCCCCAAGACCAAGCGATTGGCATGCATTTAACACCTGCATTGCAAGTAGAGCGCCATCAACATATGCCTGATTTCTAGCTTTAAATCCGCTCCATGCACTTATTTCCGAAGAAATAACGAATAAATTATAAATAGATTCGCGAAATCCTTCAGCTCCTCTCTGCAAGCGCAATAGGCGGTCAATATCCTCAGGTTTTGAATAATAATGCACTCTTCCTGACTGCCGATTACATTGAGAGGGTGTTTGCCGCGCAATTTCCATAATTCGGATCAATAGTTCTTCTTCTACTATTCCAGGTAAAAATCGTCTGCAACTAAAGCGGGCTTTCAAAAACTCTTCGGCATTAATGTTAATTTTAATAGAGGAGTTTGAAATTTTTTTGAGCCCCCCTTTAGGTTGAATGTTTAGATTTTCACACCTAGTAATAAAATCATCGATCTGAAGCCCCAAATCTTCGAGATCAATTTGCTTCTCTGCATGCCAATTAACATAGGATTGAAGGCATCCGTAACTTTTTTCTAATGGAAAGACACCCCACTTATGATCATATTGACGTAGGTAATTCAACAATTTCAATATATTGGCTCGACCAAATTTCAGTCTTGGATTAGAAATGCTTAGTCCTTTTTCTACCGTATGAGCTAATAACAAAATATCGTAGTGTAATTGCTTGTTTTTTGGGCATAATGGAGAAGCGTTACTCCATCTAAATGCCCGAAAAAAATCAAACATATATTCTACCGGTATAATCAGGACATTGAGCAACGACTTAAAAAACATTCAAAAACCTCATTAATTAGCTGATATAGTTCTAGTTTTAACGAAAGCAGCAGGATTACCAGCAACGACAGTCCACTCACATACGTCTTTTGTTACAACACTTCGAGCTCCTATAACCGCACCCTTGCCGACGGTAACACCAGGTGCAATAAATGCTTCAGCGCATACCCAAGAGTGATCGCCAATTGTTATTGGCTTAGTCACAAGCGGACGCAGAAGCGAATAAATATCATGTGTGCCAGTGCATAGAAAAGTGCGTGTGCTAACAGCCACTTTGGAACCAATACGAATACGATCCATAGAATAGCAATCAACATTGTCAGCAAGGACAGAATACTCACCCATTTCCAGATTCCAAGGCGCCCACACAAAGCAAGAAGGAGAAACTCTGCTTCCAAGACCAATTTTTGCGCCAAAAACCTTAAGTAAAAAAATACGCCAAGAATTTAGGCACCACCGTGGTGTTGTTCTAAACAACAACAACCATACAGTATTCCAAATCAACCTAGCCAGTTTTATTCTCTTAGGAATATTATCTATATACTTATACTGAGAGAATGAGTCACTCACCAACAACCTCTTCTGCTAACGACAATTGTTGTTTCAGATATGAGGCTCCTTTAGAACGTAAATCTGCAATTTGCCCATTTACAACATCCCATTCAATCGAATCTTTTAACACTTTCGCAATGCTTTCTGGCTTCGAATCGTTCAAAAAGCGTGAACGTAGTCCAGCAAAATCAAGTAAATTTAGCACCCTGTTATTTAAGCCGGCTTTATTACCTTGTATTCCAACCACAACGAAGGGTTTGTTCAATAAAATACTTAGTGCCGTACCATGAAAGGAGTTAGTGACCACAAACTCGGCATTTTGCATCAAATATAACCACTGCCGTGGACAAGGATAAACAGTCTCACCAATTTCCTTCCATCGTCTATGTGGGTTATAAGGCGAGTATAGTTTTGCTCCAAAATTGTTAGCCACTGCTTCAGCCACTTCACCAATAATTTCTCTAGTACACAATCCATAACAAAAAACATGTTTTTCTGATGATAGTGGATACGACTTCATAATCCCTGAGTAATCTGATAACAATATCGTCGGATCGGGAACGCAGATCGGTTCTACACCAGTCAGATCATTTACAATCGAAACACCTAATCTCTCTCTTACCGATATTCCATCAAGTTTAAGAATCAAGCTTGCAAGCTCGTTATGATATTGAGCATCAATCTCACTCCGTCCAAAACTTGGCGCATAAGAAATACGGCGAACACGTTTATTATTTATCGAAAAATTCAAGAAATATACTGGATCAAGGCCAAACTGCTCCGACGGATTCCATATTTGATCACTACCGCATACCAATAAATCATAATTTAAGGATGCAGACTCCAAAGAGTCGATAGTTTTATATTCCGGTTCTCTTATCCCAAGAAATTCATGTCTAAAAAAATGGAAGTTTTCTTGCTGTTGACGATTACCAAACCATTTGTACTTTAGCTTGGAAAATTTAAGATAAATAACCTTGAGATTCTTGCGTGAAAATAAATCATCAAGCTGTATGCTACCGCCAGCCTCAACATAGTTAGGATGATAATTAACAAATTCAACTTCACAACTCTGATTCAAAAACCATTGCCTCAAAGCATAAGCTTGAAAAAGTGCACCAAAATTATCACTAAAGTGATAAGTCAAAATTCCAACTCTCATAACCATCCTTAAGCATCAAATAAATCTACTAACCTATTATAAAAAATGTTTAATACCCTAAACTTTCATTTGGCATGCACAAAATTTCGGGTCTGTAATTTTTGCATAACATACATATATTTTTCTTATGCCCGTGCATTATTAAATAATAATCAATCAAAAAATTACTCTCATTATTGCCACCTTTCGAATTCTGCACAAAACCTTAATTATTGAATTGACTCTGGATAATTGACATTTATGACATCAGATAATATTTGTCCCAAATGAGTCTCCTCGTCTTGTAATGAGATAAACCGTCTACTGATGTGTTTTGCAGGAACACCACCAACAATAACACAAAGGTTTGACATCTTTTGTAACTACAGCACCTACACCAATAATTACACTATCACTGATAGAAACACCTAACATAATAATGTCACCACCACCTATCCAGACACCTAAGCCAATATTCGTCAGCTTACACGGCGACCGCTAGAAATAATCGCCTCACTTTATCATAACAGTAATCGTTTTCCACAATTCGCACGACGGAACCTAACATTGTGCAGACTCTTAACGTTACACCACAGGAAATACAGTAACCTGGCGCTGCGTATCTATACCGCCAAGCTGAAAAGTCTCGACTGATGCAGGAGAATCCTCTCGCTAAAAGTAGGATGGACATGTTTAAGTCCTAAGCGTATACGCCAATAGTGGCGGCGCATTGCGCGAAAAGGTTCATGAAGTGAAGTTTTAATGAGTTTACAAACATCTACTATTTTTATTAATTTAACTGTTGAGCCTATGATTTTGATAACTTTACAAAGAACGATACTTTAGAAAATATCCATATATTTTCTAAAGGAAAGAATCTGGCCTTGGCCCACCAGATATTAAATGATCCAAAATACGTAAAAAATATTGAGAACCCGATTCAGCACTAAGGTGGGCACGAGCCCAATCTTTTCTTTGTAGTCGCATTGAGCTTGAAAAGGCTTCTCTAGAACGTAATTGAGAAATGGCTGCTGCAATATTGGATGGCGAATTAGGATTGACCATAATACCGGCAAGCGGATTATCCAAAACTATTGATGCACCAACACAGCTTGACGCAATTACGGCCGTACCCTCCATCAGTGCTTCACTAACTACTACCCCCCATCCATCGTCCATGCTCCGAGACGGCAATATTAAAAGATCAAAAGAAGCTATAAGGCCAGAAATTTCATTTTTAGGTATTACTCCCAAGAATTCAGCATTTACTCCCATATCTTTGCAAAGTCTAGTGAGGGGTTGTGTTTCTTCACCAGAACCAACTATAGTTAGGCGGGCCTCGATCCCAAGTTGATGCGTAGCAACAATTAAATCGTCAACCCCTTTCATTTTTATCAAGCGGCCCACATAGCCAATAGATAATGACTTCAATTTCTCTGGGATACAAACATTATTAGAAGGATCAACAAAATAAGCAAAAGGAAATACTTTCGACGGCGGGTAACCGACTGACTTAAACCATGAAGGTCCGTGTCTACCGATACCAAGGACTCCCAGACATTTTTGACGATGCCAGGATTCTGTCAGCCATGAATGTAGAAATCGCAATTCACCAGACAGCCCTTCTCGAACTCGTGGTTCTTGAACAATTATAAAAGGGTCTCCAGCAGATTTAACGCATTTCAGCCCCTCAATCAGCACATGCATCCAGCGAAAACCATAGAACACATGAATACTTTCACCTTTACAGCCTTTTACAGTTTGGTTAATAAACTCTGCTGTCGGCTCTACATAACAGTCAAACGGGAATATAGAATCCTCCTCCCATCCTAGGTTTTTTCTGCTTAATAACAAACCCTCATTAGCAAAACATAAAACAGTCACACCTGGGGATGCTTTTGCAACTTCACCAATAAATTCGGTAATATGCGCACAAACATAAGGTATCCAGAAAATTATATTCTTGTATTTGTTCATTTAAATTAATTTTTACTGATATGCCATTAGTAGCTATTTCTGAAAGAATGTTAATTACTGCTCGCAGCACAACTTTTAATATGAGCCATCTAAACAATAGGAATAATTTAATGATTCCAAATTACTATCGCACTGAATTTTGCTTAGTTTCTAAATATGTTTTCTTTATTATACAGCCGCGAATAGTACGATAAAAAATAGTTTCATTTAACTTTCCCCTAGAATAGAACATATATTTAGGTGTGAGCAATACCACTAAAATCATCAGTGATGCAGGATTTCCAATCCCTAGTAGATATCGTGCAACAATGGACTCAACAGCCGCAAATACAAAAATTGCCAAATAAAAATCCGATACAAATGTTCGACTTGCCATCCCTGCATGATAAATTTTAGTTACCATCAGCATGATGATGGCAAAAGTAAGGAATGCGCCAGATTCCCAGAGGGAATTGATATAGCTGCTGTCAGTTGCAATGCCGTATACACTAGTAATCCACGAGCGAATACCGTGCCCAAATACAACCCCATCGAAAGACTCCAGGGACATTGCAAAAATCACTGTCCAGTTGTCTGACCTGCCTGTTAAACCACTATCGAAGCCGCGATACGTTGAGTTAAGCTCAAAAAGCTCTGAGAAATAATCGGCAATTTTCTCTGGATTTGTTAATAAGATCATAAAAAAAAACAATACGCCAACTACGACAATATTGATCACCTTGCGACCTAAGTTCACACCATGCAATAAATGCACGGCATAGACAGCACCTAAAGCAACAAAGGTGCCGACAAAGGTCCCTCTAGAACTGGTTCCCCCTAATATAAATAGACAGGCAACGGAAGTCAGCATCGAGACAAACCAAAACTTGTCTCGCTTATCTTTATGCCAATATAGATAAACTACACAGGCAAGAAATGAAAATCCATATATATGGCCTGTTAAATTTGGGTGATTATCGAAGGGAGAAAACCTAAGTCTGCCCCCATCTTCACCTATGGCAAAATGTAAGCTTTGCACAAGCTTTTCGTATTCAATAAAAAACGTAAGTGCCGTCATGGTAATTGAGACATAAATAATCAGCCTGATCGTTTTTATTACGCCATTAACCAGTATTAAGGCACGGGCTGCAAGCGCGCAAAACATAAAGGCTAAAGTTTGCGGAATTAACTCAGGCTGTTGATTAAGCAAGAGAGCAAAGCAAGAGAAAATCGGTAACAAAAAACAGATAAGAGTGGTTGCGCCATCTAGTTTAAACAAGCGTTTATTTAATCGAGCCCTAACAATATCGATAGCGCCCGCCAAAATAAAAAAAAGCATACCAATTACTTGTATGACGCTGCCTTTATCGCCATATGTGCCAAACAAGGGTAGCAAAAATGCTATAAACAGGAACATAAAAATTTCTTCTACGAATCTAATTCATTATGTAATGTATTGACTAGACAAAAAAATCGAATATCGTCGAATCAATAGAACAGCCATAAGACTTTCGGAAATGAGAAGCAATACAGCAACCCATAGCATTTGATTTGTAAAAATCAATAAAGGCAACATCAAGACAATCATTAGAGTAGTCACCACTATAAATTGCCTGCTCTGGTTCCGTGTTCGATTAGCAGCCGTCAAGGTTTGGTTAAGCACTTGCCCGCCAATGTAAAAGGACGCTGCAATACATAGTGCAATCAACACGCTCAAATCCAAATTCAATTTCCCTGCCAACCAAACCCGCTCTAGGACATTCGCATAAAACACAGCCGCTACCCCAACCATCAGCGATACGGCGATTGCAGCAACTAACACTCTGCGAACGATCTTCGCTAACTGTGCAAGTTGTCTGCTGGCAACCAAATCAGTAAATTCAGGATTAAGTGAAGCCAAAACCACTGTAAGGGGCTGAACAGGAAGCCGCGAAATGGTACGACATGCGGCGAAGACCGCAGCAGAAGTCGGCCCCAGTATGGCCGATATAAGAAGTACGGGGGCATGCAAGGCTAATTGTTGTGATAAAGATATCAGCATAAACCCATGTCCAGCCTGCTTGACTGAAACCAATTCCACATTAGCATTCTTGTTCCGCTTTTTGCTCCGACCTGTTTTTCTTGCAACACTACCTCTCAATAGCAACCTTGGAGTATGGATAATAGCCACTGACGCAGCAATGAATCTTAAAGCTAAAGCTGTAACAGCTGCAGTTAAAATCCCTCGCCCCATCAAGGCACAACCTACGATCCCCATTAATTCGATTGATCGGACCGTATTGCTGACAAATATACCGGCTGCATTTTTTCCAATGAAACGCCAAACCGCACAATAAATTCCAATCAGTGGTTGCAAAGCAGCGGATATCGCTAATGACACAAAGACAACTGCTAACTGCATAGCCTGTTCGGGTGCTCTCTCATGCGCATAGTAGGACCAAACAAATAAAGAAATAGCCACAATGATTACAACAGTAGACAATGCCTTAAGAATGAAGTCACGAAGCACATTGCGAACTAGGATCCACGCCTCCTCTGCAGTGCGCGCAGTCTTCAAACATAGCTGATTTGACAAGGCTGTTGCCGCCCCAAAATCTGCCATCAGAAAAAACTGAGCCAGCGCCGACAGGGTCACCCAATAGCCATAACCTTCTGCTCCCCACTTTGCAACGGCCACAGACGGAATGAACATCGTGGACAAAATGGTCACCAGCTGACCATAGCCGTGAGCTGACATAGTTTTCAGAACACGGTAAATTTTCAAAAATCACCCCACCGATTCATAAATTAAAAATCACTTCTGTTTGCTCATAAGTGAGTAGCAATAAGTTTGTTTACATATTTTTACTAGCGTAACCTATTGATTATACCTATATTCCATTGCAAAAAATTTCACGCTAAGTACTTAATTAGATAAAAATCTCTTGTCACGCAACCTACTATATCCAGTAGAAATAACTGCTAGCTACTTCGAAGAACAATGAATATACATTTGCCAATCAATCATATCTTGTGCTAATTTTTCGCACGTTTGAGAAAAATTAGCATGGGACAACACTTTTTTTGCATCATAAACCTTGCTGTGGTTTATTTGATCCATCGCCAACGTTTGTTCGATGGCTTGTAATACGTGCAGTTGAGCGGCGTCCTGTAAGTTTGGCCAATAACCCAACCCCAGTATTGCCACGCCGTATTGAATAGGCTGCACCCAAGGCCCCAAATGCACAGCCCGTTCCATCCCGCCTGTCAACTCGTTATCGAATTGTTTTAATAAAAATTTACTAATCACCAATCGATTCCAAAGATAGGGCCAGGAAGGGGTTAGCCCCAAACCCCGGCGGGCATAGTTTAGGGCTTCAAGCGCATTATCATGCCAAGCCAGCTCCTGGATAAGGGGATCTTTACGGAATTCCAGTGAGTCTAATTTTTGGTAAAAAGCTTCCCCCAGTTCAAAATATCGCGCATAAGCGGGGCGCAGTTCCAAAGTTCGTTCCAGTTGCTGACGGGCTTGACGCCATTGTTTTGCATTTTTGTTGGACGAGTCTTTTTTCACCGTATCCAGGTGATGGCTAACTTGTGTCGAGTAAACATCTGCCAAAGACCAGCGGATAGCAATATTGGCTAGGATGATCAATCCCAAAATAGCCGGCAGGTATAAGGCGGCCTGTAGTCCCCGCGATAACCCCATGCCCTTATACGCAAGTCCGTCATTCCGGCAGGGATTGCCGGAATCCAGATTACAGGGATGTTTTAAGCTTACCATCCCTGGCCCTGGATTCGGCAACTGCTCCTGGCGTTGCTCTAACTCCTGCATCCCTGCAGTCGACCCGCTTCCCGGCGGGTATGACGACATTTGTGTATAAACATGAGCTTTAAAACCAAAAAGGCGGACAACGGTCATGACAGCATTGCCTCCGCATTACCGCTGAACAGAGCCTGTACCTTATCGGCGCCGATGACCGGCAATAGCGCATCCCGCGCGGCTTTCAGGGTCGGCCGGCGCTTATGCATATTATGCGCATCGGTCGCAATCAGGGTGGCCATGCCCTTCCGAATGAATGCAAGCGCCACTTTTTGCGAGACTTCGCCAAACAATCCGGTCACCGAATCCGCGGTAATTTGCAACAGGCAGCCTTGATTAACAAAGGGGGTGATCTTTTCCGGCTGGCGCATCACGCTCTGGTTGCGCTCCGGATGCGCAATGACCGGAAGAATGTCGCGCTCGATCAGCCAATTAATCAACCGGTCCGCGCCGACCGGAATCTGGTCGTGAGGGAATTCCAGCAACATCAGCCTCATACCCTGCCAGCGACCGAGAAACGGGATTTTGCCCTGACCAATCATGCTAGGCAACTCGGCGCACACCCGCACTTCGGCCGCCATGCCGATCTGCAACGGGATATTCTCCGCAGCCAATTGTTTTTGGAACGCTTCGAATATGCGCTGGATGTTTTCGACTTCGTTATCGTAGCACCCTGGCTGAATATGCGGGGTGAGCACACAGCGGCGGGTTCCTTGTTCAACCGCAAAACGCGCCATTTCCAGGGATTGCGCCATGGTTTTTGGGCCGTCGTCGATGCCGGGTAACATGTGGCAGTGCAGGTCGATCATAAGTTAGGGATTAATTGTCCGGTAGATCAAAATTTTTGGGTCGATTTTATCGATCATTCGTTACAACAGCTCGGCTTTTCTCGTTCCCAAGCTCCAGCTTGGGAATGCCGTCATGGAAGCTCTAGCTTCCCATTAATACAGGAAGCTAGAGCTTCCAAAGCCTGGGTTCCAAGAGGTTGGGAATAACCCCGTCTCTATCGTTTCAACGGTCTCATTCGACTGGAAACGCCGCCAAGCCTTACAGACGGGGCAGTATGCCTGGTCCGGCGAGAGGTACACCCTGCCAAATCTTGCGGACGGGGCAACATGCCTGTCTCTTGATCACAACTCAGCTATGCGGTGGATGCGCTATGCTTATCCACCCTACGCTACCACTACCATTAAGTTAAGCCGTTCGCTGAGCGAAGTCGAAGCGATTTGTTGGCTTCGGCTCCGCTCAGCCAACGATAAGTTATGCGAGGAAAACCTTAACTTAATGGCAGTGACCCTACGCTACTGGATTTAGCAATTTCCTTAAAAAGTAGGCCGGATAAGCGTAGCGCATCCGGCAGCTATGCGGTGGATGCGCTACGCTTATCCACCCTACGCTACTGATAATCTGTTCCGTAAGGTAAAATTGTGATCAAGAGACAGGTTTATAACCCCGTCTCTCTCGTTTCAACCACTTCATTTCATCGTTCCCATTCTCCCGCGCGGGAATGATGAGCAAGTTCATTTCTCGAGTTCGGCGGCGATGACTTTAGCGAATTCCGTGAAATCATCGAGGTGCTGGCTAGCGATCGCATGCACGATAATCCAATCGATGGCCTCATAGTTATGCACGGCAATATTCCGAAAGCCTACCGCCTTCTTGAGACGAAACGCCAGTTCTTCCGGGATGGCGCCGGCCTCGGCCAAGATATCAAAGGTGTTGCCCATCGTATCCGGAGGCTGCCTGCCCTCCATGCTGGCTATTAGGTGCGCTCCGATGTCCACGCATAATTGCACTGCTCGCGTTAGATTCAGCGTTATGATGTCCTGAAGATCAAGATCCAAGCCCAACGCTTCCGCATCCGCTGGGCATTTTTGCGCGACGCGTCTAAGACAACGGCGCAAAGATTCCAGTTTTTGTTCGATTACTTCCCGATCCAAGCTTTTCTCCTATCGGCCAGAATTCGGTTGCGATAAGGCATAAAATCCGCTTGCTCGAAAAGATGTTTGCTGATCAGATCACCGTAATAGGTATCGTTACCGATAAGCCTTTTGCCGTACCGAAGAATCTGCCCCAGAAGCGGCTCACCGACGGACTGCAGATCCACCAAATCGATAGGTCGGCCGGTGGCGGCCGCCAGATCGCCGATCAACTGCATTTTCTCGGCGGCGTCGAGCGGGTGCCCCGCATCCACCGCCACGTCAAGATCACTCTCTGCGCGTGCAGTGCCTGACGCCAACGAACCGAACAAAATGGCTAGCCTAACCCCCTCCTGTTTGGCAAGGACGGACTGTAAGGCTTGCTTGAGCTCCAAACTCTGCGATGCCTGACGCAACTTATTATTCATGTTATCTTAATGACGATATGGTGTTTCAGTCGGATTCTACATTTTCCATGCAGGGAAATCATTATTATCCATGCCCTATATGACATTAACATCGTATCCGCAGCTTCAATACAAGGGGACTAAAATTAACTTGCCCCCTATTTATCAGGGCGTTCTATCGCTCCTACGCTCCAGTCGTAGGGTACGCAGTACGTACCCTACCCCTGAACAAATATGAGGCGGCTTTCCCGGTCCGGCGAGAGGTACACCCTGCCAAATCTTGCGGACGGGGCAACATGCCCCGTCCGGCGAGGATCGGCTTTTCTCGTTCCCAAACTCCAGCTTGGGAATGCCGTCATGGAAGCTCTAGCTTCCCATTAATACAGGAAGCTAGAGCTTCCAGAGCCTGGGTTCCCAACCAGGAGGTTGGGAACCAGCGCAAAGCTATTTAGAGAAAGTGTCGAACTACGCCCTCCACTCCATGCCATTATGTTAAGAAACAGTCCCTTCTCCCTTGAGGGAGAAGGTTAGGATGAGGGGGAGTCAAATAAGGCAAATTTCCTTAATTTTGTTTCTCCTCACCCACCCTCTCGGCAATAGCTCCCTCCAATGCTCTCGATCGCTGTTCCGTACGCGATTCTACCTCCCACCTCCTTGTGGTCGGACCTCCTGCATCCATGCAGTCGTCCATCAGGAGAGGGTGAAAGCATCAAGAGGAGTTGGTTTCATCGGTTCCATAAGCCGTTTGGTAATAGTAATAGCCACTGTATTCGCCGTGCCCGTAACGCTTGCTTTTTTCGACATCCATTTGGGTCAGCACCACCCCCGCCAATGGCGCGCCAAACCGTTCAAGCGTTTTGAGCCCGTCTTTTACCGCCTTTATCGACGTGGCATCTGCTTTGACCGCATAGATGACAGATCGCACGTGTTGCGCCAACCATTGCGCATCACTGACCGCATGCACCGGAGGCGAGTCAATCAGGATCAGACTGTAGCGTTTTTCCAACTCTTCCAATAATTCGGCAAATGACTTGGATGCCAATAACTCCAGCGGATTAGGCGGCGGCATGCCGGCGGGCAGAACATCCAGCGGCAACCCTTGAACATTATGTATACACTCATCCAGCTTGGCATGGAGCGCCAACGCATGCGTAAGACCAGGCGCTTTGAGCGGGAGTTGAAAGCGTTTTGCCAGGGTCGGTCTGCGCAAGTCGGCTTCTATCAAAAGAACACGTTTGTCGCCATTTTCCAGTTGCGCAAGCGATTGCGCCAAACTCATCGCAAGAGTGGATTTGCCTTCTCCCGGAAACGATGACGTGACCATCCAGATGTTATGCGGACTGTCCAATGCAGACAATACCAAACCAGTTCTTATCGTACGCACGGCTTCGGCAAACACGCCACGCGGTTCATCCACAACTAATTGCCCCAAGGCTTCGGGTTGGTTGCGCAGCCTATCCAGTAACGGAATGACCCCCAGGAATGGCTGATCGAGTTTTCTTTCGATATCGTCCGGCGATTTGAATGTCGAATCCAAAAAGTCCAGCAGGAAAGCGATCAGTACGCCCAAAAATATCATACCGACAAAGGTCAACGCCACAATCAGCTTCTTCTTGGGCTTGACCGGCTCGATCGGAATGCTCGCCTTATCGATAAAACGGATATTGGCAGCGCCGAGTTCGGCGGCTTCATTCGCTTCTTTGAAGCGGTCGATAAAGGTTTCGTAAAGCTTTTTGTTGGAGTCCACTTCGCGCTGTAATTCGCTCAACCGACCTTGCTTGCTGCCAATTTTTTGCACCTGCGCCTTGTTGTTTTCTATGCTGGCGAGAACCGCTTGCTCATTGGCCCTGGCAATTTCATAACGGCTCTTGATGCTGGATACGATACTCGCCAGTTGTTTTTCAAGCAGCGCCTGAATGGCCGCGTGCTCGGAGCGAACGGCCACCAGCGCCGGATGCTCCGGCCCATAACGTTCGGCAAAATCCGATTCCTTGCCGGCCAATTCGGCCTCTTTGCTTTTGAGATCCTGGATCACACGATCCTGCAAGACTTCGGGAATTTGATCGAGCCGATTGCCCGATTTGATTTTATTATAGGTGCTCTCCGCTTCAATGCGCGCCTGGCGCACAGTAGCGAGGGTTTCGGTATTTTTTTCGATTTCCTTGGCGCTCAACGTTAACACGCCCTCCAAATCGACCAGATGCTCCTTGGCCAGATAGGCCTGCAAACGGTTTTCGGAATCGGTCAGTTTATCCTTTAACGCTTGCAATCGGTCGGAGAGCCATTCCGCTGCTTTGCGTGTCGCATCCATGCGCGCTTCCAGGCCGCTTTCGATAAAAGTCTCCCCCAGCGTATTCACTATATCGCGCGCCAGCTTGGGGTCTTTGGCGTCGAAACTGACATCCACCAACTGCGTTTTTGGGCGTGGTTTGACGGTCAGTCGATCAAGAAACCCTTGAAGCAACTGCTCTTCGTCCTTTATAGCCTCATCCGCCTCGGCACTTTCCGATTTGTCGGGAGCGAGAGCCGGCAGCATCGCCAGCCACTCCTTCCCAAAAGGCTGACTCTCGCTTTCCGGCTTCTTCTCGTTGAATTCGGGATGGCCAGCCAGTTTCATGCGCTGTATGACTTTGCGCGCCAAATCGGGGGACTTGATAATTTCAAACTGGGTTTGAAAATATTCCGCACGGCTAGTATCCATCGAATAAACGTCTTCGATCGAAGAAAGCAAATTGCCCTGCTTACCCTCCACCAGCAGCGTTGCGGAGGAACGATAGACCGGTTTGATCGTAAAAACGAAAAGCCCTGCCAGTACCGTTGCCACCAACGCCAACAGCAATATCCGCCATTGATATTGGCGCACGACGCGCCAGTAATGGAGCAGGTCTATGCTCTCTTCTTCAATAAAAGCATCATCCTGCAAAAATCTATCCATTCTTAAGCTTTGCTCAGGCATGGCGTTCTGCGTTGTAGGCCTTAGTCTTAAATCATTCATCAGAAAAAACTCTCCTCGACAATCACCACGTCGCCCGGAGCGATAGTTGCATCCAACTTCACTTCAATGCCTTGGCGCTTCGCGTCTTTTTCTCGTTCGAGCTGAACACTCGATTGCGAAGCGCGCTCGGTAAAGCCGCCGGCCATCGAGATGGCCTTTTGCACGGTCAGCCCCGGTAAGTAGGGAAACGCCCCCGGTTGTTTAACTTCGCCATTCACGAAAAACTCGCGATACGTCAGGACCGACACACTGACGCTCGGATCTTTCAGATAGCGGCCAATGAGACCTTGCGTGATTTTGTCCTTGAGTTTACCCACCGTTAAGCCCTTCACACTCATTTCACCCAGAAAAGGAAAGATAATGGTGCCGGCGTCGGTCAACTTGGCTTCCAAGGTGAGATCGGGCTCGCGAAACACCGTAATCAGGATTTTGTCTCCTGCGCCCAGTTCATAATTGGACATTAATCCATTTTCAACAGGTGACTCAGTAGTCGCATTAGCGGCACCCGATATGAGTAACGCAAAATATAAAAATAAAATTTTGTTCATGAATGTTCTTATCACTTCAATACCATGAAGCCCAGGGGGTTTTGGCGTCGTCGGAAATACGCGGGTTACCAGTCAGATAAAACATAATTACATTCTGATTGAAATCCAGTTGTTGGTTTTCCGACTTTAGGCTGCGGTAAGTGTAATTGATACCAATGCCTAACCAGCGCCGAATGCCATAGTTCAAATCAACACCAAACGAGGTGTAATCATCTTGTCGCTTGATACCCAGATTTTCAGCATTTTCGCGCGATCCGAACAGTTGGGTTTTCACGCGCGGAGTCCAATCGTGAGTCCAGCCCAAACGATAGCGATCCGATGCACGAAGATTATCACTAGCAACTGATGGGCTCACGTCGCGCGCGATGCTCAGATTGAAGCGCGAATAACTCAACGGAGACCAACTCGCTGATAAATCCCATGTTACATCATCAAATTCCTTTGCTTTGGGATCTGTGGGGTTATCGAACTCCTGCCGCAAATAGCCGATCCGTGCGCCAATTTGAGTCTTGGTCGAGTATGCCCAAGTTCCGCCGAGCAGAAAACGCTGTTTTAGACTATCAAAGCCTGATACCTCGGCCTGTCTGTGCTTGATCAATTGATTTTCAACCTGTGTCTGCAAGGTGGTCTTTGGCGCTATCCGGAAATAAAAACCGGGCGTCACAACAAACTGCGTTCTATCTTGTCTCGCCGTAAACTCGCGGTTATTTTGGAACGTATAGTCCAGGGCATTAAACTTCAACTCCAGATTGCCCTTGGCTTCGGCCCTGCCGTAACGATAGGTCGCATCGGCGGTATGCAGATGATATTGATCGGGTCCTGACCTCCCTGTTGCGCTAAGCGCATCGATTCCGTTCTGCCCTGTTGGACTTATCAAATCTCTTCCCAGAAAAACCCCTCGCTGGTAATGGCTATCCAGATAACCCATATTCACATCCAGCCGATTGCGACTGGTAAATTCAATATGCGAAGTGCCGCCGACAAAATGATCGATATAGTCGTCTTGCGGGCTGTTATGATATTGAGAACTTTGCAGAGTATAAGTCACGGCGTAGCGGTTCAATTGCCTTTCCAACGCTAGCTGACCTCCCGCGTGAAATTGCGTCAATAAGGAGTCTCTTTGGAATCTATTCTGCTGAAATATGTTGTCATTGTAAGACTCCGCCGCTTCGAAGATCGGCGCGAATTCAAAGGGACCTGCTGGAATAATGACCGGATCTTTCCTGATATCCAGCTCTTCGGCCGCTATCGGACCACAAAAAGCCAACAAGCCCCAGGCAAACTTGCGATGATTAATGCGCATAATCTTCGAGTGGGCTTAAAGGGCGATGGTTAAGCGCTTGCCGGGCAACCTGCGGCAATGTCAGCAAAGTCACAAACAACAGGATATTGGCGGGTATCTGTAAATTGAAATCCACCGTAGAATGAATCAGCAGACTGACCGTGCCCATGATCGATGCAAAGCCGATTCCTGTCAGCAATTTTGAATCTTTGCTCCGCAACAGCGACCATCCGTTCAGCAAGCCGAGAATCACCAAGCCCGCCAAGGGAACACAACCGATAACTCCCAGTTCGACCAAAATTTGCAGATAATCGTTGTGGGCATAATCGTAAAAGCCAACGACAGATTGGCTGTATTTGGGGAAAATATAAGCGAATGTGCCCGCCCCTGTTCCGGCCAGCCAAAAATCGGGAATCATCTGCAGCACGTATTGCACAACTTCGTCTCGGCTTTCGTGATCGAGTCCGGTAGTTTCAATCCTATTCATGACTTGGCTAAGATCGAACCATGTACCCAACAAAGCAATATCCACCGCGACAATACTGATGATGATCGCGACGAAGCCTGGACGGCGAAACTGCCTGGCCGAAAAAAAGGCGATCGCCGAGGTAATCAACAACGCGTTGAAAAAGCCTGCATTGCCCATTCGGGAATGAGTCATCAATAGCCCAATCACCATCACGACCAGCAAGCAGCGCAAAATGGCAATCGGGCTCAACAAGGTTTGCAGGATATAAGTCAATATTCCGCGCCAATGCCGACGAACCTGATCTGATCCTTTGCGTGAGCCTAATAACAAGCCAATTCCTATGGGCAAAGTCATTTCCAGATATCCGGCCAAATGGTTGCGATTGACGAAGGTGCCTGTCGCATTGCCGATATAAGCGTCTTTTGGCACTAAAAATAAATATTCCACGCCGGTTAATGTCATCATGGCACCATAAAACGCTTGAAACACGCCTGTCAAAACCAGCATATAGCAAAACTGTACCAGCCGCTTTCGGCTATTGATCAATCCGGTCATTAAGCAAACCATCGCAAAACAGCCTAATGTCAGCATGGCTCTATCGAGTGTCTTTCCTGGCTCTAATGAAATAGGAAAAGCGTTCTCTGCTTGACCTGGCTGCAAAACATTTAGCGCCGACGTATAAATTTCCAGCGTAGCCGGAGAGAGATTTGCCAGCCAGCTTGCCGGCAGTTCAAGAGTCGCCTGGGCCCACATCCAAAAGGCCGCAAAGATTAACAGAAACTTACCCAAATGGATAGACGGTGTCTGTTTTTTTGTCGGCGCTATCAGGGCTCTGTGCCATTGCACAAGCAAATGCCCGGCCAGCAGAATCAGGAATACGGCTGACAAGGCCAAGAATGCCCAGCCTCGGTTACCGCCCAAGGGTAATGGAGATACGATAAACGCCCCCATAAAACCCACATAGATTGAACGTTCCAGCCAGCGAAAAAAGCCGGATAAAGAGAATCCATTCATCTGCAAATAACTCTGTCTTCTTTCAAAATGCGCATCTAATCCGGTTTAAGATCATGTTTCCTCGTTCCCACGCGCCGCTCCACTGCCATTAAGTTAAGGATGGCCGGTTCCTTCTCCCTCCGGAAGAAGGCTAGGATGACGACTGCAAGGATGCAGGAGTTAGAGCAATGCCGGAGCTATTGCCTAGGGGATCAAAATAAAAAATTTTCCTTATTTTATTCCCCTCACCCCGCCCCTCTCCCGAAGGGAGAGGGAGATAACCGCCTTAACTTAATGGCAGTGACGTGGCAGGTGGGAACCAGAAAATAAACTCAGCCGGAGCTTGCCTTACTAAAGCATTTTATCGTTAGGATTTCGTCAAAAATAACTTTCCTAAATGCAGTCACCCGTTCGTGCTGAGTTCGGCGAAGCATGAACGGGTGACAGCATGAGCCGGGAAGTTATTTATGACCATATCCTTAGCAGGGAGAAACATTTCCCCGGCAGTGACCGGGATGTCCGTCATCTCCGTGACCACCGCCATGATCGTCGCCACCACCATTACCATTACCATTACCGTTGCCGCCGCCATTACCGTTGCCACCGCCATTGCCACGACGGTCATCAGCGGCATTGGTTACTTTCTCGAGAGCGATCTTCAAGCCCTTACTGCCCTCACCTGCATCTTTTCCTCGTTCCGCAAATGCTTGACCGCTAGCCATCAAAATAAAAAAAACCGAAATCGAAACTATCGTATTCTTTGTCATAGGTTGTATCCAAAAATATTATGCATAGCCCTACGCCTTACTGCTGCGCAGGATGTATAAAGACACAAACATAAACTAAGGATTCTGTCAAAAATAACTTTCCTAAATGCTGTCACCCGTTCGTGCTGAGTTCGTCGAAGCATGAACGGGTGACAGCATGAGCCGGGAATTTTCCGTCCATCCTTCGACAAGCTCAGGACGAACGGAAAATTTTATCGGGAAGTTATTTATGACCATATCCTAAGCATCTAAGGCGATTCTTTCTTGGCAAGAGTTTGCTAGATTCCTTCCCGCGTTATCCAAAGCGTAACCGTTCAGCCCCCCTCTTTGAAAAAGAGGGGAAGGGGAGATTTTCTAAATAAATCCCCCTCGATCCCCCTTTTTCAAAGGGGGAGGTGAATGCTTACTCCAAAGCACCAAGTTATTTTATTTTCTGTCCATGATTCAATAACAAGGAAAGCCGCAGTTGATAGCAAAATAACTTTCTAATGTGCATTAGTGGTTTTAAGCACGACGCCAAACGTCCGGATGATGATCAAGATATCCAATAACAATGACCAATTCTTCAGGTATTCCAGATCATACTCGACTCTTTTTTCCATTTTCTCGAGTGTTTCCGTTTCGCCGCGTAATCCATGTACTTGCGCCCAACCGGTGATACCCGGTTTGACTTTATGCCGCAACATATAACCCTGAATGAGCTTTCTATATTCCTCATTATGTGCGACGGCATGCGGTCTAGGCCCCACTATACTCATATCTCCTTTAAGTACATTAAAAAACTGCGGGAGTTCATCCAAGGATGTCTTTCTTAGAAATGCGCCAAAAGGATAAATCCGGGAATCGCCCTTCGTTGCCTGTTGTATGTTTGTCCCATTATCGCATACGTTCATCGTTCTAAATTTGTAGACTTTAATCTCTCTTCCATCGAGTCCGTATCTTGTTTGTTTAAAGAGTATCGGACCTGGAGATAATAGTTTGATAACGCATGCGATAAGTAATAATATCGGAGAAATGAACAACAAAATGCATAATGAAGCACAAAAATCGAATGTGCACTTCCAAATCGCATTGAGATGATGAATCGGACTTTCCAATAACGATACGACTGGGATGTTGTGAATGGAATCAACACGTGACTGTATCAGGTTAAAACTCAATATGTCCGGCACAAAATAAATCGAAGCCGTGGTGTCGCGCAATTCCTCCAGCAAACTAGCGATTCGATCTTCATATCTGATCGGCAAGGCAATAAAAACCACCTGAATGCCATGCTCTTTAACATAGGGCAAGACCCTATCGAGCCCGCCTAAAAGGCTTTCTTTGCAGTCTGGCCAAATTCGGTCTTGCTCGCGAGAATCTAAAAATCCTTCAACCTGTATCAGTAGACTGCGATCCTTTTGAAATTCTCTGCTGAGCTGATAGGCCACCTCTGTGGCGCCAACTATCACACATTTACGTATTCTGGTTTTTTGGTGCTGGTTTTTCAGCCAACCATGAAGCATTCCATGAGCGGCCAATAAAAAAAGCGGCAAGGATAGCAACCAAAGCATCACGACGTACTCTTTTACATGCTCAGAAAATTCGGTGTTTAAAAACACCGAATAAATCAGCAAAATAAATAAGCTGCTTCCAAGCAGAACAGCGGAAATGTACGAATAAACGTTGCTTTCGCGAAAATTTTGCAACGGCCTGAGCATTTGAGAAACAATCGAGGAAAACAAGATTGCCGCTATGAATAGGATAGAATGATAGCTATCCCAAGGAACCTGATAAACATAGATAAAGACAAGAAAGCTTAACCCACAGACGGACGGGTCTATTATTCTTTTAGCCAAAGCAATGACCGGTGGTTCCGATAGAATTTTCATAGCTGTCATCCCTTTTATATTCAACAATCAGTCTAACATGCCTAAGGAGTTAACCCAACATGACCGGTAATCTGGACCGCCCTAAAAAGCGACCTACACTCTATATATATTAAGAAACAAGAACTCTAACCGCAATTATTTACTGATATAGTGAAATAGATCAAGTAACAGAAAAGAAATTAAATACTAGCACCGTTTATTTGCAGTAACGATATATTGTAAATACTATTCGTTACCAATTCTTGACAACCATGCATAACGACATAAAAATCATGGATGCTTCTAAGTGTGACGAAGTGAAAAGCGACTTATAACCTGGAAGAATTCACAATGGCAGCACCGCCATCTTAAATACGCATTAATTTCAACCAAAGATTCATTCGAGAACAATTGACAGTTACTGATGCATTTGCTTGAAAAGAACTGTGACGGGAGTATTTAGGTTTATGGGAATTATACCCTCGAAATGTTAAAATAATATTAAGACATTAGTCGTTTTTAATAAAAATGACGGCAAACCCTTAAGATAGAATTATTGATGAAAAAAAACCCCATAACGGGTACATCCAGAACCCTTGACTTTACGTGTCGTAAAGCGCCTTTAAAAGCCGTTGAATCTTGGTTTTATCAATAAAACAGCGTAAAAAAAGGGCCTTGCGGCCCTTTTAATAACTGGGACACCTAGAAAGGTTAATCTTCTTCTTTCTCGGCTTCCTTCATGCTGAGCCGGACGCGGCCTTGGCGGTCGATCTCCAGCACTTTCACTCTGACCACATCGCCTTCCGCCAGTTTGTCGCTGACCTTGTCGACATGCTCGTTCGAGATTTGCGAGATATGCACCAAGCCGTCTTTGCCGGGCAGGATCGTTACGAACGCGCCGAAGTCCATCAGACGGACGACCTTGCCTTCGTAAATCTTGCCGACTTCGACTTCGGCGGTGATCTCTTCGATCAGACGGCGCGCTTCTTCGCCGGCCGCCTTGTCGACCGAGGCGATCTTGACGACGCCGTCATCGGTCAGATCGACGCTCGCGCCGGTGATTTCGGTGATGCCGCGGATCGTCGCACCGCCTTTGCCGATCACTTCGCGAATCTTGCTCGGATCGATCTTGAAGGTGATGATGCGCGGCGCATAGTCGGACATGTGTTCGCGCGCGGTCGACAACACCTTGTTCATTTCGCCGAGGATGTGGATACGGCCGGTCTTGGCTTGCGCCAGCGCGGCCTTCATGATCTCGGCGGTGATGCCGTCGATCTTGATGTCCATTTGCAGCGCGGTGATGCCGTCAGAAGTCCCCGCGACCTTGAAATCCATGTCGCCGAGGTGATCTTCATCGCCCATGATGTCCGACAGGACCGCGAAATCGTCGCCTTCCTTGATCAGACCCATCGCGATACCCGCAACCGGAGCCTTGATCGGCACGCCGGCGTCCATCAGCGCCAAACTGCTGCCGCACACCGAGGCCATCGAGCTGGAGCCGTTCGATTCGGTGATTTCGGAGACGACGCGAATCACATACGGAAATTCTTCCATGACCGGCAATACCGCCAACACACCGCGCTTCGCCAGACGGCCGTGGCCGATCTCGCGACGCTTCGGAGAACCGACGAAGCCGGTTTCGCCGACGCTGAACGGCGGGAAGTTGTAGTGCAGCATGAACAGGTCTTTGTATTCGCCGGCCAGCGCATCGATGATTTGCGCATCGCGCTGGGTGCCCAGCGTCGCGACGACCAGAGCTTGCGTTTCGCCGCGGGTGAACAAGGCCGAGCCGTGTGTTCTCGGCAGCACGCCGGTGCGGATCGTGATCGGGCGAACCGTAGCGAGTTCGCGGCCGTCGATCCGGCGCTTTTCGCTCAGGATCGCGTGACGGACGATGTTGTATTCGAGATCTTCGATAATGTGGCGGATCGCTTTTTCGGCATATTCGCCGGTCGCGGTCAGTTTTTCGACCGCCGCATTGCGAATCACTTTCAGCCTATCCTGTCTGACCAGTTTTTCAGCGATGCGATAGGCGTCCTTGATGTCTTCCTCGACTTCGGCGGTCACCAGGCGCACCAGTTCGACATCGGCATCGGGAGCGGTCCAGGTAACCACGCCGGCGCCGGCCGCCGCGGCAAATTCATTGATCGCATTGATCGCGGTCTGCATGTGCTCATGGCCGAACAGCACGGCGCCGAGCATTTCTTCTTCGGTCAGGCAGTCGGCTTCGGATTCGACCATCAACACCGCATTGGCGGTGCCGGCAACGACCAGTTGCAGGCGCGATTCCTTCAATTCGGCCGGTGACGGATTCAACAGATACTGACCATCCTTGAAGCCGACTCTTGCCGCGCCGACCGGGCCGTTGAACGGCAAGCCCGAAACGGCCAAGGCCGCGGAAGCGCCGAGCAGGGCCGGAATTTCGGTATCGACTTCCGGATTCAGCGAGATCACGGTCGCGATGATCTGGACCTCATCCCTGTAGCCTTCCGGGAACATCGGACGCATCGGACGGTCGATCAGACGCGAAATCAGCGTTTCCTGTTCGGACGGACGTCCTTCACGCTTGAAAAAACCGCCGGGGATCTTGCCGGCTGCATAGGCTTTTTCCTGATAATTCACCGTCAACGGAAAAAAGTCGTTGCCGCCTGTATCTTTTTTGCTAACGACGGTCACCAATAACGAGGTGCCCTCGACATCGATGATCACGGCGCCATGGGCTTGGCGTGCGATCTCACCGGTTTCCAACGTGACAGTGCGATCACCGTACTGAAATTCTTTCCTGATAGGATTCACTATTAGGTTCCTTTGCGTAGAAATTGTTTAGGATAAAACGGGGGTAACGCTGAAATGCAAACGGCGCCGAACCGGCGCCGTTTTCAGTCTGGTCTTATTTGCGCAAACCGAGACGTTCGATCAGCGTGCGGTAGCGGTCACCGTCTTTGCTTTTCAGATAATCGAGCAGTTTGCGGCGTTGATTGACCATCCGTAACAAACCACGACGTGAGTGGTTGTCTTTCTTGTGCGCGGCGAAGTGCGGCGTCAGGTGTTGGATGTGCGCGGTCAACAGAGCGACCTGCACTTCCGGGGAACCGGTATCGGTTTCGGACAGACGGTATTCTTCAACGATTTTTTTCTTTTGTTCCGCAGTAAATGGCATTTTATTAAACCCTATGGATATAGTTAGATAATTAAAAAAAGCCCTGATGAGGGCGGGGTCACACACCCATTTCCACGATAGGGGGTAGAGAATGGGTCAAACTTAGGCTCCCGCGCAGGTGCGGGGAAACATTGCTTATGGTTCCACGCTCTGCGTGGGAACGATCAGCGGAAGCTGTTTTCAGCCGTAGGGCGGATAAGCATCGCGCATCCGCCGGGCGCCGAGGTGGATGCGCTGCGCTTATCCACCCTACGTATTGCTTTTTAGAGCCTGCCAGCATATGCCGACAGAAACGGCTTATTCGGCCAAATTGAACACTCTGCAAGGCGCTAGTTTACCATCCATTCGCATTTCGCCCAAGCCTAAAAACGCGCCGGCGTGGTACAGACGCACCTGCCCCGGCGGGGACAATTCGGCATTGACCGCTTGTCCGTTTCTGATCTTGCCGGCATCGACATCCTGCAGTTCGACGGCCGGCAGCGCGTGCAACGGCACATCGACAGCGAGCAAACAGGCATCGAGCTGATGCGCGTCCAGCGCGCGTAATTGCTCTATCGTAAACGCCTGGTCGAGATCAAACATGCCCGCCTGCAGGCGGCGCAGTTCCGCGACCGTCCCGCCGCAGCCGAAATGCGCGCCGATGTCTTCCGCGAGCGAGCGGATGTAGGTGCCTTTCGAACAGAACACTTCCAGCGTCAGCCGGTCGCGCTCGAAATCGAGCAGTTTCAGTGCGTAGATCGTGATCCGCCGCGCCTTGCGCTCGACCGTCTTGCCTTCGCGCGCCAGTTCGTACAGCTTCTTGCCGTTCAGCTTCAGCGCCGAGTACATCGGCGGCACCTGATCGAGCTCGCCGGTGAAGCGTTGCAGACAGGCATCGAGCATCGCCTGCGTGATCTCCGGCACCGGCTGGGTTTCCAGCACCGCGCCTTCGGCATCGCCGGTATCGGTCAACACGCCAAGCCGGATCACGACCCGGTAGCGCTTGTCGTCATCGAGCATCATGCCGGATACCTTGGTCGCTTCGCCGAAACACAACGGCAGAAGCCCTGTCGCCAACGGATCGAGGCTGCCGGTATGGCCGGCTTTCGCGGCATTCAGCAAGCGTTTGACTTCCTGCAGCGCCTGATTCGAAGACACGCCGAGGCGTTTATCCAGCAGCAATATGCCGTGCACATTGCGCCGGTTAGCGCGTTTGCTCATTCCTGCTCGGGGTCTTTGTCGGTCTTGTCGATGTCGCTGAGCAGTTCCGCGACGCGCATGCCGGTATCGAACGAATCGTCATAAAGAAAGCGCAGTTCCGAAATGTGCCGCAGCATCATCCGCTGCGCGAGCTCGTGCCGAATCACCGGCGCCAGCTGATTCAGCTTTTTAACATGACTCTTCTTGCCGTCGGCGTCCGCATTCAGCACCGTGAAATAGATTTTCGCGACCGCCAAATCCTTGGTCAGAACGACTTCATTGATCGTCACGAAGCCGAGCCGGTAGTCCTTCACAATCCGCTGCAGAATGAACGACAGTTCCTTCTGCATTTCGGATGACACGCGGGCGCTGCGCCCAAATTCTTTTGCCATGGTTATTTACAATACGCGTTTAACTTCGGTCCGCTCAAAGACTTCGATCTGGTCGCCGGCTTTGACGTCGTTATAGTTTTTGACGCCGATGCCGCACTCCATGCCCATCTTGACTTCGGCCACGTCATCCTTGAAGCGGCGCAGCGATTCGAGCTGACCTTCATAGATCACCACGTTTTCGCGCAGTACGCGAATCGGCAGGTTGCGTTTGACGAAACCTTCGATAACCATACAGCCGGCGACCGCGCCGAATTTCGGCGAACGGAAGACATCGCGGACCTCGGCCAAACCGACGATCTGCTCCTTGATTTCCGGCGCCAACATGCCGCTGATCGAGTTTTTGACTTCGTCGATCGCTTCGTAGATGACGCTGTAATAATGCAGGTCGATCCCCTTCTCTTCGATCAGCTTGCGCGCAGTCGCATCGGCACGGACATTGAAGCCCATCAGGATAGCGCCGGACGCCAACGCCAGGTTCGCATCGCCTTCGTTGATGCCGCCGACGCCGCCAAAGACCACCTTGACCTCGACTTCCGGGTTCGACAGATCGACCAAGGCGCTGCGCAGCGCTTCGAGACTGCCCTGCACGTCGGTCTTGATCACCAGATTCAGGCTCGCGACCTCGCCGGCGGTCATTCTGGAGAACACTTCATCCAGCTTGGAAGCCTGTTGCGCCGCATGGCGGGTGGTCCGCTTGCGTTCTTCACGGTGTTTAGCCAAGTCTTTGGCAATCCGTTCGTTTTGCACGACCAGGAACTCGTCGCCCGCATTCGGCGTACCCGACAAGCCGAGGATTTCGACCGGAACCGAGGGACCCGCATCCTTGATCGCTTTGCCGTTTTCGTTGAACATCGCCCGCACCCGGCCGAATTCTTGCCCGCAAAGCACCATCTGGCCACTCTCGAGCGTGCCTCTTTGCACCAGGATGGTCGCGACCGCGCCGCGGCCTTTGTCCAGACGGGATTCGATCACGATACCGGAGGCCGGGCCTTCGATCGGCGCTTTCAATTCGAGAATTTCGGTTTGTACGACCAAGGCTTCGATCAGATCGTCGATGCCCTCGCCGGTCTTCGCCGAGATTTTCAGGAACTGCACATCGCCGCCCCATTCTTCGGCCAGGACGTTGATCACCGACAATTCCTGCATCACCTTGTCGGGGTTCGCGTCCGGCTTGTCCATCTTGTTCATCGCGACGATGATCGGCACATTCGCGGCGCGGGCATGTTCGACCGCTTCCTTCGTTTGCGGCATCACGCCGTCGTCGGCCGCGACCACCACGATGACCACGTCGGTCAGATCGGCGCCGCGTGCCCGCATCGCGGTAAACGCGGCATGGCCCGGCGTATCGAGGAAGGTAACCGAACCGTGGTCGGTTTTGACCTGATAGGCGCCGATGTGCTGGGTAATGCCGCCCGCTTCGCCGGCGGCAACCCGGGTTTTACGAATATAGTCGAGCAAGGAGGTCTTGCCGTGGTCGACATGGCCCATGATCGTGACGATCGGCGCGCGCGGCAGTTCGGGGAAGGTTTCTTCCACTTGTGCCTCGGCGAGCATTTCTTTTTCAAGATCGTCGTCGCTCTGCATGACCGCCTTATGGCCCATTTCCTCGACCAAAATCACCGCGGTTTCCTGGTCGATGCTTTGATTGATGGTCGCCATGATGCCGAGCTTCATCAATTGCTTGATCACCAGCGCCACCTTCACGCTCATCTTGTTCGCGAGATCGGAAACCAGAATCGTTTCGGGGATCGTGACGTCCTTCACGATCGGCGCGGACGGCATCTCGAATTGGTGCTTGCCTTCATGCGGCGCACTGGAACGCTGCTGCTGCGGCGCCTTGCTGCCTTTTTTCTTCGGCCGGCGCGGAGCATCACGGCCTTCGGTCAACACACCGACGTCGCGCTGTTTTTTACGATGCAGCGTTTCCTGCTTCTGCTGGGCCTGTTGCCGGACTTTTTCGGCGGTCCGCTTGATCGATTCTTCGACCCGGATCTCCTTTTCGGTCATCTTCTTTTTGACCTCTTCGGCTTCCTTCGGCTTGCCGGCTTTTTCGGTTTTGATTTTTTTAGCTTCCTTGGCTTTGGCCGCTTCCGCCGGGGTTACCGGTTCCGCCGCTTTCGGCTCAACTTTAACTTCAACGACCTCTTCCTCATATTCTTCCTGCGGCTCAACGATAGGTTCCGCCGCCGGCGCCTTTTTGGCCTCCACCGGCTGTACCGCTGCCGCCACCGGCTCAGTCACCTTGACCGCTTCGACCGGGAGGGCTGCTTGCTCAAGCACAATCGCAGGTTCGGCCGCGGTTACGACCGGCGGCTCTGCGTGTACCGGCTGCGGCGGCACCGCCACTTTCGTTTCAGGGGCTTCAGAAAGCTCGCGCTTGTTGATATAGGTTTTCTTTTTGCGAACTTCGACGCTGATCGTCTTGGTCGCCGTGCCCGGCACGCTCGCCTGCTTCATTTCGATTACCTTGCGCCGTTCCAGCGTCACGCGACTAGGCGCGGTTTTAGACCCGCTTTCATCCTTGCCGTGGCGTTTGCGCAAATGCGTCAGGAGCCGCAATTTTTCCTCTTCGCTGATCACGTCGTCCGGCGTAGTGGCCGATAAACCCGCTTCCTTCAACTGCTCCAATAATTTTTCCAGAGGTATTCTGACTACCTCGGCCAATTGCCGTACTGTTTGATCGCTCATCGCCTACTCCTGCCTTACTCGCCTTTCTCTTCTGAAAACCAGGGCTCTCGCGCCTTCATAATCAACTTTGCCGCGCGATCCTCATTCATTTCAGGTACGCTCAGCAAATCGTCAATCGACTGCTCCGCCAGATCGTCCATCGTGATTATACCGCGGCTGGCCAATTCATAAGCCAGATCCTCGTCCATACCCTCCATCTCCAAAAGATCCTGGGCTGGCTCGTTGGTTTCAATTTTTTCCTCGGCCGCGATTGCGCTGATCAACAACACATCTTTCGCGCGGCTACGTAACTCGTTCACCAATTCTTCATCGAAGCCTTCGATTTCGAGCATTTCGCTGACCGGTACATAGGCGATCTCTTCGATCGTATTGAAACCGACCTCGACCAGGGTCATCGCAATGTCGTCATCGACATCGAGTTCCTGGACGAACATATCTTTGATCTTCATCGCTTCCGCTTCGCTATTCGCTTCGGCTTTCGACGCATCGATCACGTTCAGTTCCCAACCGGTCAATAGCGTCGCCAGACGCACGTTCTGGCCGCCGCGGCCGATGGCCTGCGACAGGTTGTCGGTGCTGACCGCCAAGTCCATCGAATGCCGGTCTTCATCGACCACGATCGACTGAATTTCGGCCGGCGACATCGCATTGATCACATATTGCGCTTCGTTCGGATTCCAAAGAATGATGTCGACACGCTCGCCGGCCAGTTCGTTCGACACCGACTGCACGCGCGATCCGCGCATGCCGACGCAGGCGCCGACCGGGTCGAGACGCGGATCGTTGCTCTTGACCGCGATTTTCGCGCGCGAACCCGGATCGCGGGCCGCGCCCATCAGCGAGATCATGCCTTCGCTGACCTCGGGCACTTCCAGGCGGAACAACGCAATCAACAATTCCGGCGCGGTCCGGCTGACAAACAATTGCGGGCCGCGCGGCTCGGAACGAACATCTTTCAAATAACCGCGGATACGGTCGCCGACGCGCACCGCTTCGCGCGGAATCATCTCTTCCTTCGCAATATAAGCCTCGACATGGCCGCCCAGATCCAGATACACGCTGCCCTTTTCGATGCGCTTGACGACGCCGGTAATCAGTTCGCCGACTCGGCTCTGATAGGCATCGACGATTTTCTTGCGCTCGGCCTCGCGGATCTTGTGAATGATCACCTGCTTCGCGGTCTGCGCGGCAATACGACCGAAGTCGACCGATTCGATCTCTTCCTCGACCACATCGCCGACCTCGGCATTCGGATTGTCGAACTTCGCGACATCGATCAATATCTGCGTGCCCGGAAATTCGACATCGCCGTTGATTTCGCTATTCGGCGCGACCACATCCCACTGCCGATAAGTCTTATAATCGCCGGTTTTTCTATCGATCTCGACGCGGGCTTTGATTGGATTGGCATAGCGTTTGGTCGTTGCCATTTCCAGTGCCGATTCCATCGCCTGAAAGACAACCTCTTTTTCAATCGCTTTCTCGTTGGAAAAGACATCCACGACCAACAAAATCTCTTTATTTGCCACTGCGTACTCCTTTTTCGATTAAATAGTCCGGCACCAGACGCGCCTTACTGATCGCCGAAAACGGCACTTCAAAAGTTTGGCCGTTTTCGGTCAGTGTAATGATATCTTCTTCGACCTTTTCGATCAGACCGGTAATCCGCTTGCGTCCGCCGATCGCCTTGAACAGATTCACCAACACGGTGCTGCCGGTGAAGCGTTCAAACTGACTGAGCTTGAAAAACGGCCGGTCTGCCCCCGGCGAGGACACTTCCAATTGATAATTGTCGGGAATCGGATCTTCGACATCGAGCACGCCGCTGACCTGATGACTGACTTTCGAACAGTCCTCGACCAAAATGCCGTTGTCACTGTCGATATAGATTCTTAATAAACCATGCCGCGGATGTGGGTGATATTCAATGCCGACACATTCATAACCCAAGCCTTCCACGACCGGCTCGATTAAGGCAACCAAATGTTCGGGAGCCTGCTTCATTTTTCCTACCTTTTCACCGCACAAAAAAAAAGAGCCCAGGGCTCTTCACATTGACAAGCAAATGCTACAACCACAAAACCGGAGCCCAGAAAATAAAAAACCCCATAAAGGGGCTTCCGTGTAAGTGGTAGCGGGGGCTGGATCCGAACCAACAACCTTTTACGAGCCCCTGCTATTAGGATAACTCACTGGAATATCCTAAAGGCATTAATATACCACAGGCTTAATAACTTTCAAAGTGTTTTGCGCCGTTAACCTAAAAATACCGCGGCAACTTCACCGAAAGATCATTGTTGATTTTAAAGCAAAATTCTTCTCTTCCGCAAGCGCCGGTTCACCTGCCAGTGATAGAGACGCGCCAACAGCGGCCGGATCACCGGCAAGCCGATTACCCAGGCCAACGGCCTGAGTAGCCGCACTTTGCGCATCAATAGAATGTACGCGTCGAGCTCCGCATGAATCCGCCCGGCGGCATCCTGCACATGCAGTTCCGTCAAGGCTTTCTCGGGATCGATGCCGAGTTCCCGCAGCCGATTTTCCTGACCGGTAATGTCGAACCAGCAGACCTGCTCACCGGTGTCCCCCGACAGTTTCTCGTAATTTTGCCGGTCGCGAATGCATTTCGGGCAGGCGCCGTCGTAATAGACCGTGACTTTATTTTGCTGCATAATCGATTTCTACCTGCTGACTAACCGACCGCCGCCTTTACCGTGAAAATCGATAGGCGAACGGGGTGGGAGCGACGCCTACGTCGCGACTTGCAAGTTTTAATCGCGACGTAGGCGTCGCTCCCACGGACGCGTTTTATCTTTCTTTGAACCCAGAATGCTCTTGCGTGTTCCCGACTCAATCAAACGCCGACTGAACCCACCGGATTCCTCCGAGCCGCCTTTTGCGCTCGTCAACTGGCTTTTTCTGCGGGGTCTGGCGCTGATTTATCTGGCCGCGTTCGCCTCGATGTCGGTGCAAATCGAGGGTTTGATCGGCGTTCAGGGCATCCTGCCGATCGAGGCGAAACTCACGGAGATGGCGGCGATTTATGGCAGCGCCGGCTATTTCGAATTCCCGACCCTGTTCTGGCTCGCGGCTTCCGATCCGGCGCTCAAGCTGGTCTGTTATGCAGGCATCGCAGCGTCCTTGCTGTTGCTGCTGAACATCGCGCAGAAAGCCGCCTTGATCCTCTGCTATCTGCTGTATTTGTCCGTCACGGTCGCCGGGCAGGATTTCTTCTCGTTTCAGTGGGACGTGTTCTTGCTCGAATCCGGGTTTATCGGCATCTTTTTGAGCTGGGGCTCGCGGTTCAACGTTTTTCTGTACCGCTGGCTGATCGCGCGCTTCATGTTCATGGGCGGCGTGGTCAAGCTGGCGAGCGGCGATCCGGCCTGGGCCAAGCTGACCGCGCTGAATTATCATTACCTGACCGAACCCTTGCCCACGCCCTTGGCCTACTACGCGTATTTCCTGCCGTCTTGGTTTCACAAGCTTTGCGTGGCCGGCGTGCTTTGGCTTGAACTGATCGTGCCGTTTTTCGTGTTTCTGCCGCACCCTTTCCGCCTGTTCGCCGCATGGAGCTTTATCGGCCTGCAAAGCGCGATCATCCTGACCGGCAATTATAATTTCTTCAACCTGCTGACGATCCTCTTGTGCATTTGGCTGTTCGACGACCGGGACTTGGCCGGCAGACTGCCTGCGCGCCTGGTCGCCCATATTCAGCAACAGCAGCCGCGTCCGGGCGATGCCGCGCATCTTATCGCAGGATCATGGACCGCCTTCGTGCTGATTGTCTGCGCGCTTACGGCCTGGATGCATAACACCCAAGGTCGGACCCCGCAAATCTTCCGCTCCTGGGTGCTGACGACCTCGAATTTCGCGGTGATCAATCAATACGGCCCGTTTGGGGTGATGAATACCGAACGGCACGAGATCATCATCGAGGGCTCCGACGACGGCAAGACCTGGAAGGCTTACGAATTCAACGATAAGCCCGGAGATCTGTCCCGCAATCTGCGCTGGAACATTCCGCATCAGCCCCGGCTCGACTGGCAACTGTGGTTTGCCGCGCTCGAAAACCCCAGGCTCGATGGGTGGTTTGCGGCGTTCATGGCGCGCTTGCAGGAAGGATCGCCGCCCGTCCTGGCCTTGCTGCGCACGAATCCTTTTCCGGACCGTCCGCCGGTTTTTGTGCGCGCGATGCTGTACCGGTATGCCTATGCAACGCCGGAGCAACGCACGCAAACCGGCCAACTCTGGCAGCGCGAAGCGATCGGCCAATACTGGCCGCCGCCCCATCCTGAATTCGGTTAGCTTGGGTTTCAGGCCATGCTATCATGCGCCTTTTCAGTGAGGGACCGCCTCGATGTGGATACAAAAAGAAATCCGGCTCAAAGCCCGACCGCGCGGCTTTCATTGGGTAACGGAAGACATCCTCAGGCAGCTTCCGGAGCTAGAGAAAGTATCGGTGGGCATGCTGAATGTGTTCATCAAGCACACATCCGCCTCGCTCACCATTAACGAGAACGCCGATCCGACGGTAAGGCAGGACTTTGAGAGTTTCTTTAACCGCGCGGTGCCGGAGGATGAACCTTATTACAAGCATACCTATGAAGGCAGCGATGACCTGCCCAGCCATCTGAAGAGCAGCATTCTGGGCTGCAGCTTGAATATTCCGATCACCCATGGACGGCTGAACCTAGGTATCTGGCAAGGCATCTATCTGTGCGAGCACAGGAACCATGGCGGAAGCCGAGAGCTGGTGGTGACGCTTCAAGGCGAGTCGGTTGAATAATCGTTTAATAAAATAATCGCCGGCATGCGGTCATGAATGGGTTGGCTGTTGCGGTGATGATCGGACAGGAAGACATCGACTATGAAAATCGGCATTCAAACTTGGGGTTCCAATGGCGACATCCGGCCCTTGCTGGCGCTGGCCGATGGCTTGCAAAAAGCAGGGCATCAGGTCACGCTGGTGGTCAGCAGCATCGACAATCAAAGCTACCAGTCGATCTGCGAGCAAATGCACATCGGCTACCGGCAAGTCCCCGAACACATCGCATTCGATATGGAAGATTTTGCCGAACGCTCGTTTCGGATGAATCCTTTGCAATGGCTCCGGGCTTTATTGGATGAAGCCTTTTTTCCGACCGAAGCGTTAATCTATCGAGCCGCGGAGGCCCTCGTGGCCGAAAACGATTGCGTGATTGGCCATCATTTTCTTTACCCGCTAAAACTGGCGGCGCTACTGCAACATAAGCCATTTTACAGCGTGACTTTCTGTCATGCCGCCATTCCCAATCCGGTCTTGCCGCCGTTCAGCTTTCCGGATTTGGGTAAATGCCTCAATCCGATCAGCTGGAAACTGCTGGATGCGATTTTCAACTGGGTTTTGAAACAACCGCTGACGCGATTATGGCGAGAGGCAGGCTTAACACCGCCCGCCAATATGCTCAGCGAACTCTTAACCTCGCAGCAATTGAACCTGGTGGCGGTCGATCCGGTGTTTTGCCGGGGCAGCGAATATTGGTCCGCATTTCATCAAAGTTGCGGTTTTCTCAATTTGACCGAAGATACCCGGCGCTGGCGGTGGCCCGAATCCTTGTCGGCCTTTCTGGAAGCGGGACCGGCACCGGTGTATATGACCTTTGGCAGTTTGCAGCAGGCGGTACCGGAATGGAGCATGGGCCTATTTTTGCAGGCCGTGGAAAAATCCGCTTGCCGAGCCATCATCCAAACCAGTTCCGCCCATTATCCGGCAGGCAGCCAACAAGGCGATGTCTATTTTATCGGCAAACATCCGCATCAACCGGTATTCGCACGTTGTGCCGCCGTGGTGCACCATGGCGGCGCGGGCACGACCCATGCGGCGACGCGCGCAGGCTGTCCATCCGTGGTGGTGTCGTTCATGGACGAGCAATTGTTCTGGGCGAGGCAGCTTCAGTCCTTAGGCGTGGCCGGCAAACCGTTACCGGCAAAAAGCGTAACAGCTGAAGCCTTGGCGCAGACAATTGGGAAGATACTGTCAGAACCTTGCTATCGAGAACAAGCCCAGCGCATCGGAGCGCAAATGCAAACGCATGATGGCGTTGCCAGAGCCATCGCGTTACTGACGGAGAAATTTGAGTGTCAACCGGCCGCCAGCACGGGCGCGGCGGCCAGCAGCTTGCGGGTATAGTCATGCCGCGGCTCGATCAGCACCTGCTTCACCTCGCCATGCTCGACGATTTTGCCTCGGTACATCACCGCGACTTCGTCGGCGATTTCGGCAACGACCGCCAGATCGTGCGTGATGAACAGATAGCTGACCTGGCTTTCGCGCTGCAAGGTTTTCAATAATTCGATGATCTGCGCCTGCACCGACACGTCGAGCGCGCTGGTCGGCTCGTCGCAGACGATCAGCTTCGGGTTCACCGCCAGGGAGCGCGCGATGCAGATGCGCTGGCGCTGGCCGCCCGAGAATTCATGCGGATAACGCAGCGCCGCATCGGCCGGAAGACCAACCTGCTCGAGCAGCTGCCGGACCTTTTCCCGCCTGGCCTCGCTGCCGATGCCAGGATGCAGGGCGCGAAGGCCTTCCGCGACGATGTCGCCGACCAGCATGCGCGGATTCATCGACGAAAACGGGTCCTGAAACACGATCTGCATGTCCGCGCGCTTTTGCCGCAGCGCTTCCCCGCTCAATTGCCCGAGATCGACGCCATCGAGCTTGACCAGTCCCTCGCCGCCCGGAATCAGATTCAACAAGGCCTTGCCGAGCGTGGTCTTGCCGCAGCCGGATTCGCCGACCAGCGCCAAGGTCGTGCCGCGCGGAATCGTGAAACTGACGCCGTCGACCGCGCGCACATGATCGACCACGCGTTTGAACAGGCCCTTACGGATCGGATAGTAGCAGCGAAAATCCTCGACCTTCAGCAGCGGCGGCGCAGCCTGGGCCTGATGTTTCAGGCAACTCTGCATCGACGGCAAGGCCTTGAGCAGCTTTTGTGTGTAGGGATGTTTCGGCTGGTGGAAAAAATCCGGCAGCGCCCCGGACTCGACGATCTGGCCCCGCTGCATCACCGCGACCCGGTCCGCCATCGTCGACACCAGCGCCAGATCGTGGCTGATCAGCCACAGCGCCATGCCGGTGTGCTGCTGAATGCTTTTGAGCAGCGTGAGGATTTGCGCCTGAATCGTCACATCCAATGATGTGGTCGGCTCGTCCGCGATCAACAGATCCGGCTTGCCCGCCAGCGCAATCGCGATCATCACGCGCTGCCTTTGGCCGCCCGAGAGTTGATGCGGGTAATCGTTGATCCGCTGCTCCGGCTGAGGAATCTCGACCTGTTGCAGCAATTCCAGCACGCGCGCCTGCACGGCGGCCTTGGACAGCGAAAAATGGCTCTCGATCACTTCCGCGATCTGACTGCCGATCGTCATGACCGGATTCAAAGACGACATCGGGTCCTGAAAGATCAGCCCGATGCGGCGCCCGCGAACCCTGCATAATTCCAGCTCCGAATGTTCGAGCAGATTGTCGCCGTTCAGGGTGATCGCTTCGGCTTCGATGCTCGCGTTATCCGGCAGCAGACGCAGCACCGACAACGCGGTCATCGACTTGCCGGAACCCGATTCGCCGACCAGCGCGAAGGTTTCGCCTGGATTGATCGCGAAGCTGATGTTATCGACGACCTTTTGATGGCGATTGAAGGCAACACTGAGACTGTGAACAGACAATAGCGGATTCGTCATGCTAGCTCTTATATATTTCTTTTCTATGACCGATTTTTACAACCACGACATAAAGCACATCGTCTTCTATCTGAAAAATGACCCGATAGTTACCGACTCTGACCCTATATAAATCATGTTCACCGGATAATTTAATGACGCCATGATGACGCGGATTCTCAGCCAAGCGCATTAAAGCGTCGGAAATAGCTCGTTTTCGTTCTGGGATAAGCTTGGCAAATTGTCTATCGGCGGCTGGCGTAAATTTGATCTTATAAGCCATGCTTTGCCTTAATATCTTCCCAGTCAATGAATCCATCGCGCTTGGCTTCGGTCAACGCCGCACAGGCATCCATCGCGTCCTCCAAATCCTCCATGAGTTGCTCATATTCAGCAATAGGTAAAATGACCGATATTTTGTGACCTTCCGAATCGGTAATATATTGTTTTGCCATAGCTTTACCTCGCACCATTTTATGGAGAGATTATCCGTTGCCGGCTCGCCGCGGATCGAACGCATCCTGCACCACATCCGCAAACAGATTGGCCGCCAGGACCAGAATGAACATGAACACGAAGGCGGCGGTCAGCGACCACCAGACGACCGGCTCGCGGGCCATCTCCAGACGCGCGCCGTTGATCATGTTGCCCCAACTGTAGGTCGTCGGATCGACGCCGATGTTGATGTAGGACAATACCGCCTCGGCCAAGACCAGCGCGCTGAAATCGAGCACGACCGAGATCAAGACGATGTGCATCACGTTAGGCAGGATGTGCCGCGCCAGTATCGCGCCCTGTTTGACGCCCAAGGCCCTGGCCGCCTGCACGTATTCCATTTCCCTGAGTTTCAGCGTTTCGGCGCGGAGCAGCCGGCACAGGCCGGTCCAGCTGGTCACGCCGAGGATCATGCACAGAAACAACAGCCGCATGTCCGCGCGCACGACCACGCTGGTGAAGGCTTCCTCATGATTCGCCATGTACACCTGTACCATCAGGATCGACGCCGCGATCAGCAAGACGCCGGGGATCGAGTTCAGGGTCGTATAAATATACTGGATCAGATCGTCGATCCAGCCCTGAAAAAAACCGGCCAGGATGCCGAAAAAAATCGCCATCGGCAGCATGATCAAGGTCGTCAGCGTGCCGATCACGAGGCCGGTGCGGATGCTTTTAATCGTCTGATAAAACACGTCCTCGCCGACCTTGTCGGTGCCCAGAACATGATAATAGAGGGACAAATAACACAGCGCATAGCCGACCGTCACGATCGCAAAACCGACCGCCAGCGTGCTCCTGCCCGGGCCCGAGCCATGCAGGAATGGCTTTTGCCGCGCGGCAAAAATGCCCCACAGCATGAGCCCAAAAAACGCGCACAGGCTCGCGCCCTGGAACAGGCCGTATAAACCCTTTTTCAGTATATCGGCGGCAAGCTGCGTCTCGGGATCGCTCAAATGCGCGCCGCCGTATTTCAGGCGCGGATAGTCCCAATGCGCCGTGCCGTCGTCCTCCGTGACCATTTCCTTGCCGTAGCCGAATGCCGAAAACGGCGCCGAATAGGTTTTTTCGCCATGCCGGCGCATTGGCGCGGCCCAAGTGTCCAGCACACTGATCACATCGTTGCCGTCATCGCCGGAGGCCTTGAAATGGATAGAATCGGCGAGTCCGATCACGATGAAGAACAGCAGTACGATCAAGGATACCATGCCGCTATGGCTCGCGGCGATTTGACGGAGCGGACGCCTGAAATGCTCCTTGCCGCGAATCGTGACTCCCAGGCCGATCATCATCGCGATCAGCAGAAAGATCAAGGCGTCGGTCCATAAAACGATCATGCAAACAACCTGCGGTGTGAAAAGGGAAAGCGTTGGCTGCCGTTATTTTCCCATAATTTACGGCCGGTCGCGGCATTTTGATAATGCCGGGATATTTTCCGGTTCTATGATAAAATTCACCGGTTAACCCGGTGAACCGTATCCGACAGAATGACGCGGGCACCTAAGGGTAAGCCGGCACCGAGTCGCCGCCTTACCCACGCATTTTTTAACCATCAATGATTATAAAAACGCACATGAACAAACCTAAAAAAGTTGCAATTTTGACCGCCGGCGGCCTGGCCCCTTGCCTTAACTCTGCGATCGGCAGCCTGATCGAGCGCTACAATGAAATCGATCCGTCGATCGAAATCATCTGCTACCGCAGCGGTTACAAGGGCCTCTTGCTCGGCGACTATTACAAGGTCACCCAGGCGGTGCGCGACAACGCCGGCCTGTTGCAAAAATTCGGCGGTTCGGTGATCGGCAACAGCCGCGTCAAACTGACCAACGCGAAGGACTGCGTGAAGCGCGGCCTGGTTCAGGAAGGTCAGGACCCGCAAAAAGTCGCGGCCGACCAATTGGTTAAAGACGGCGTCGACGTATTGCACACGATCGGCGGCGACGACACCAATACCGCGGCGGCTGACCTCGCGGCGTTCCTGGCGCAAAACAACTACGGCCTGACTGTTATCGGTCTGCCGAAAACAGTCGACAACGACGTGTTCCCGATCAAGCAATCTTTGGGTGCATGGACCGCCGCCGAGCAAGGCGCGCGTTATTTCTGGAACGTGGTCGCGGAAAACAATTCGAACCCGCGCATGCTGATCGTGCACGAAGTGATGGGCCGCAGCTGCGGCTGGCTGACCGCCGCGACCGCAGTGGAATACCGGAAGCTCCTCGACCGCGCCGAATGGCTGCCGGATCTCGGCCTGAGCCGTGACACCTACGAAGTCCACGGCATTTTCGTGCCGGAAATGCACGTTGACCTGGCCGCCGAAGCGAAGCGTCTCCGCGCAGTGATGGACACCGTCGACTGCGTGAACATTTTCGTCTCCGAAGGCGCCGGCGTCGAAGCGATCGTCGCCGAAATGCAAGCGAAAGGCCAGGAAGTGCCGCGCGATGCGTTCGGCCACATCAAACTGGATGCGGTCAATCCGGGCAAATGGTTCGGCGAGCAATTCGCACAGATGATCGGCGCGGAAAAAACGCTGGTGCAAAAATCCGGCTATTTCGCGCGCGCGTCCGCCGCGAACGCCGAAGACATCCGCCTGATCAAATCCTGCGCCGACCTCGCGGTCGAATGCGCGATGCGCCGCGAGGCCGGCGTGATCGGCCATGACGAAGACAACGGCAACGTGCTGCGCGCGATCGAATTCCCGCGCATCAAGGGCGGCAAGCCGTTCGACATCGATGCGCATTGGTTCGAAAAAGCCCTGGGCGAAATCGGCCAGACCAAGGGCAAGAAGGTCAGCAGCGCGCATTAAGCTCCTCACCCAGACCTGCCCGATAAACCGGGCAGGTCTATGCCACCATCCAGCCGCTTATACTGGGATTTAGATATTCCTAAGTGTCCGCAAGCATCTGCGCGTAACCGCAACAAAATCAAGACCAACACGCCATCGTCCTCGTTCGGGGCGCAAACAAAAGCGCTCGTTTGCTTTGGAGCCTGGTTGTTAAGCCTTGTCTTTGAAACAAAGAATTTTTAGGCGCATTCGTAAGAGCGTTTATATTACGCTCACTTTTGACTCTAGCCTGCCCAACCATGGAGCGTTTCGAACGTATTTACCAGCTGCACCAACTCCTGTCCGGGCGCCGCACGCCGATCGCCAATCGGGAGCTTCGGGAACGGCTGGAATGTTCCGAAATCACCGTCAAGCGGCTGATCGACGTCATGCGCGCTCATTTCGCCGCGCCGATCATGTATGACCGGCAATTGAAGGGCTACCGCTACGACAATCAAAAGGGTGCCCATCCATGAATTGCCGGGACTCTGGTTCAACACCGAAGAACTGTGGGGCCTTCTGACCTGCCATGCCCTGCTCGGCAGATTGTCGCAAGGCCTTTTCGGCGACCCCATCGCTCAATTGCGCCAACGCGTCGGGGGCGTGAACGGTTACTCGCTTAAGCTCTAGTCGCTGGGCTGTTTATCTCCGCCCGATGGGCAGCTTTTGTGAAGAGGGGCGACCGATGCAGGGTCGGCCGATCATTTTATCAGCGCTACCCTACCGCAATCCAAATCCAGCGCCGCGTCGGGCGTAACCAAATTCCCGGCAACGATGGCTTTCGCTCTGGCTTCGGCCTTGGCTAGTTCATCAGCGAAAATGTCCGTTTCATATTCCTGACTGACAGCTTGGGTGAGCGACTCGCCGGGGGATTTTTCCGTGTTGTCCACATGAATGGTCGTAACGGTGGAGAGCCCCGGACGAATGGGGTGTTTCAATAACTCGTCTTCCCGCAAGGCAATGCGGACGGGCACCCGCTCGACGATATGGATGAAATTTCCGGTGGCGTTGTCGGGAGGCAACAAGGCGAAAACGCTGCCGGTCCCCGGCACCAACCCTTCAACAGTCCCTTGAAAAGTGTAGTTGCCTCCATAAAGATCCACGGCAACCTCCGCCAGCTGGCCCGGCCTAACGCGCCGCAGCTCGGTTTCCCGCAAGTTCGCCTCGACCCACAGATGATTCAATGGAACCAATGTCATCAGAGAGTCGCCCGGTTGCACCCGGTCGCCTATCTGGACCCGCCGTTTTGCGACATAGCCTGAAACCGGCGCATAAATTTGCTGACGGGTATACTCGATGTAAGCCGTGATAAATCGATGTTTGGCCGCTTCGATGTCGGGATGATCCTCTCTGCTGGTGCCGCCGATTCTGGCTTGAATCGCCTCGAGCTCGGATCTGGCCTCCAACATCTCGGCATCGAGCGCCGCCATTTGATCTTCGGCGTTTTGCAAAACCTGCTGCGACACCGAGCCGCTGGGTACGCCTTGCCGAAACCGGACGACATCATGGCGCACTCGGGCCAGTTTGGAGGCGCGCCCCATGAGTTTTTGGCACATTTGCCGATGCGTGGGGAAAAGCGCACCGATGTCCCGTACCGATTGACCAAGTTCGCCTTCGGTCTGTTTTAAAGCCGTTTGCGCGCGGTGCTCGTCAAGCCGGACTAAAAGATCGCCTTTTTTGACAAATTGGCTTTCCTCCACCAAGACATGAGTCACAATGCCGGTCGCGTCCGCTTCGACCGGAATCAGGTTGCCGGTGACGAAGGCATTATGGCTGACGATCAAGTCACGGCGATACAGCCAATAACCGGTATAAATCAAAGCCGACATGACCAACATTAAAATAACCCATTGCAAGCGACGCTTACGGAGGACGCGAATACCTTGATGATGCGTTTTCATAGAACGTGTCATTAACAAAACTCACTTCACTTTTTATCGAACATTGCCGGCATGGTAATCAACCATCGGAGCAAGCTGAAACCTTCGGGATGGTCCTGAGAATGCGCGATTTTCTGTTGCACGATCTTAAGATCATTGGAGTATCCGCCTCCTAGCGCTTCGATTAAATCCACCCTGGCGATCCAATGCTCGGCTTCCACCGCCTGCAAGGCATGTTCCTGGTCGAGCGCGGTGTATTCACGGCTCAGCGCGGTTTGGCGATCGTCCAGGCCAATACTGAAACGCTCTTCCGCGAGCGTCTGGTTCTTGCGTGACGAAGACAGCAAGCGAACTTGAGCTTTCAATATGGAATGGGTTTCCTCCCAACTGCTGAGACTATCCCCGACTTCCTGCACGGCGTGCAGCAAGGTATCGTTATAAAGCTCCACCGCGCCGTCGTACTCGGCGAGTTGAGCCGATAATTCTCCCCGCAGCCGTCCGCCCTCGAACAAGGGAAGGCGAACGCCGGGCGCCACGCCATAAGAGAAACTGGCGCCTGAAAATAACAGGTTGGCTAAACTGCTGGCGCCTTTGGTCATCGTCAACGCGTTGAAGCCGGCGAATGCGGTGAGATCGATGGTAGGCAGAAAGCTGGCTTTGGCCATTTTTATGCGCTCCGAAGCGGCCTCGGCACGGCGCAATGCCGCCGCCAGATCGGGACGATGGGCCAGCAGTTCCAGGGGCAGCTTCGCAGGCAATTGCAGGGCTTTTGAATCATGAATCCCGGCGGCGAACAGCTTATCCAGCGGAATCGGTCCGCCCCCTGTCAACCGCACCAGCAGATTTTTCTGAATATCCAATTGGTCGCGAAGACCGGCTTCGCGCTTGTTGGCCGCCTCCAATTCGATGCCGGCCTGTTCCACCGGGTCTTCGGAATCGAGTCCCAGTTTGAGCCGCATCTCGGCTAGATGCAGCATTTCCTTCCGCAACTCGACGATTTTTCGCGATAGATCGAGTTGCCTGCGCAACGCCAGTCCGCGGATATAGGAACGCGCGATCGCGGTCGTCAACAGCAGCCGGGTTTCGGCCATCTCCGCGTCTTCGGAAGCCGCTTCGCCGATCGCCGCTTCAAGCGCCGCGCGGTATTTTCCCCAAAAATCGAACTCATAGCGCAAACTCAAGGGATTCATTTTTCCGAAGACAATATTGGCGCCGGCCGCCTCTTCGCGATTGAGCGCCGCAAAAACGCCATGCTCCGAGATCCGTTCATTCGCAAACTCCGCATCCGCGTCCAGAAACGGCAGCAGGCGGGCGCCTTCCACGCGAATCAAGGCTTGCGCCTGACGCAGTCTGGCGGCCGCTGCCTTCAGGTCGGGATTGCCCTGCAAAGCCTTTGCCATCAGGCTATTGAGTTCTTCGCTGCCGAATTCGCGCCACCACTCCGGCTTCGGCCATTGTTTCGCCGGAGCCTTCGCCTTATCGAAATGGACATGCGATGAGATGTGTTCCGTGGACGGCGCCTCGATAAACCGCGCAGGCTTTTCGCCTTCGGGTATCCAGGCGCAGCCCGAGACGGCAAGCATTACCACGCCCGTTACGATCAGTATCCATCGGCGCGGTTTGAATGGACTCCTCATGGCTCCTCCATCAATTGTTCCGCTTGAATATCTTCTATCTCCTTGCGTCTGCCGGGATGTGCAGAAGGGTACGCCGGGGGAGCGAGCCAAATCAGGCCGGCGAGCCCCGCAAATAAATAACCGGCCAGTAAAAAAGCATCGTTCATGGCCAGGATGGCCGCTTGCTTCTTTATGAAAAGCCCGAATTCATGATTGATGGCCTCCGGCGCAACGCCGGCGGATTTCAACCGCAGCGAAAATTCTTGCAATAGGTTTAGCGAGGCGAAGCGTCTTCCGCCAAAATTATCCGCAAGATGCAGTTGATGGAACGGTGTCCTGCGAAAAAATAAAACGCCTTGCAAAGTAATGCCGAATGCCCCCGCCACGATACGCAGCAGGCCGGTTTCTTCGGCCGCGCGCCGTTCTTGCCGGCCCGACAACCCGTGTACGGTTAAACGGGTTAACGGCACAAAAAATGAACCCAGACAGAATCCGAGCAGCAGCATCGGCCAGAATACTTGATCGAACGAGGCGGCATCGTCGAATAGGCCGAGCCAGTACCAGACGCCCGCGAAGCCAAGAAAATTGAGACAGACCAGCCATCGCGCATCCCATTCCAGGGTCATCACATGCATCGCCAGGGTGACAGGAACGGCGAGCAGGATCATGGGCAGAAAAACCATGCTGGCTAAAAAAGAGGAATAACCCAGCAAGACCTGCAGTTGCACAATAAACAGCGACAGGATTCCCTGGATCAACAGAAATCCGACGGTCGAAGCGAGCGCGCCGATAACGAAATTGCCATGGCTAAAGAGGCGTATATCGAGCACCGGATGGCGCTCGCCTAGCTCCCAGACAACAAATAAAATTAAAGCGACGATGACCAGAGCCAGGACTACGCGCAAAAAAGCGGAGTCCAGCCAATCGAAATCGTTTCCCTGATTCAGAATGGTCTGAATACCGCCCAAAACGACGGCTAAAAGCACGAAACCGACAGCATCGAAACGGATGTAACTACGCTCGAATTCCCGGCCGGCAAGCAAGGCGCCGGCGATTGCGGCAACAATGAGAGCAACGGGGATATTTAAATAAAATAAGGAACGCCAGCCAAACTCGTCGGCAATAATGCCGCCGACTGAAAAACTGATCGTGAATGGCATCATGCTGATCAGTCCCCACACCCCCAAGCCCAGCAGCTTCAAGTGATCCGGATATTCTTCGAGCAGCAGGGACTGGCCAACCGGGAGCGTGAGCCCGCCCACTAACCCCAACAAAATGCGCGCCGGAAGGAATAGCCACAGGGTGTCGCTGATCGCGCACAAATAAGACGCCGACGCGTAGGCGACGAATGCCGCCACCCACACTGCACAAGCACCGTATTTGCCTGAAAGCCAGCGGCTTAACGGAAAACCCAATGCCAAGGCAATCATGAAATCGGTTTGAGCCCAAGTTCCAAAACTGGGTTTTACCCCACCCAAATCCCCGGCGACATGAGGCATTAAAGCAATATAAGCACCCGCATTGAACAAAACCGCCATATGCCCAGAAGCCAGCACGGCATTAAACAGGACGAAGCGCCAGCCGTGCAAGCGTTCACTAAAAGTCGTAGCCATGAATATTCAATTATTCGGCTGCTTTATTAGGCGGTGTATTTTTTATAATGCCTCATCCTTTGGGCAATTCGGCGTTTTTCAGACATATTTTTAGCTATTCTCAACAACGCGTATACATCTTGATAATATCCAAGTATATTTTTATTTTTCATTGCGGACGGCTCTATTGAATGTTGATTATTTATTAATTGATTTTCGTGGTCTGTTTATGCTTAACCTAATAAACCCAATGCCAACATACTGGAAAACACGACAAAAACAGCCCACCATTTGGCTTTGTTTGTTACGCATGCCGTCCGCCAAAACCCAAAAATATTTTCGTTCCACCGATGATAACTGTTGCGGAGCTTATATTTAACACTGCAACACCATGCAGATATCATGATAATCAGCATATAAAAAATAAGCGCCGCAATAATGAGCATGAGGTAAAAAGTTATTATCTGTGTAGCACGAGTATCGGTATGAAAAATATGTTCAACCAAGTGATCCAGAGTCGACTCCAGTATTTCAAATAAAATATGAAGGGACTCAAACGCAAGGTGAATAACCATATCTAATTGGCTAAAAACCATAATCGACAGGATTATCCACACAATAACTTTATGTGTTGTTGAAAATTTATTTTCATGGAAGACTTTCCAATTCATTGGAACTTGCCCCGCTAGCCATAACTCAGAAATACCTGAGATTTTTCCCGTTAACGTTTTATTTTAAAAAACCTCTCCGATTACCGTAACCCAGCCATTTCTAAACCATCATCTAGTAGAACTATCTTTATTTATCAATGCTTTATAATGTGACGAGCCTGGATATTTATGCAGCAATCGTAAATCAAAATTAGCATAGATGATAATAATTAGGATCGACATAACAACAACTTTAAATTTTGTTATGAGTTTCTTTTCATTGAAAATTTTACAATTCATTGGAGCTTGCCTCGCTAGCCATGATTAAATAATTTTTTATTTAAGCCGAGATGAGTGAATCTGCGATTAACATAACCCGGCCATTGCGAAGCGAACCGCAACAAACTAATAATTAGAAGCGTCATAACAAAAACTTTAAATTTCGCTATGAGTTTTTTTTCATCGATAGTTTTACAATTCATTGGAGTCTGCCTCGCTAGTCATGACTAAAGAATTTCTTCATTTAAGCCGCAATGAGTGAATCTGCGATTGACATAATCCAGTCATTACTCAACGACCCGCAACAAACAAAGAATTATCCAATCACATGATGGATAATGATAATCCAAACGTTACATTTGACAAGCGAATTTTATTTACACTTAATATCGGTTTATCGAATATTATTTTTGAGCCTGTAAAATAGGAAGAGGGCGGAAACAAGCGCGCGTTACCCGCCAGAAAATGGGCACTGCTTTGCCGGGCTCTAATTTCATGGAAAAATAAAGCCGGCAGAATCATAGATGTGTTCTGCCGGCTTGAATAGGATGCGTTTTCCCAGGACGCATCATAGGAAGGAGCCTTTCGCCTGGGAGTGAATTTATCGCTGACTATTATGCGAACGCGATCGTCAGAAGGATGACGGCATCTTCGATACCTTTAAGGGAATGCGGTTCTTCCGCCATAAGATAGAGCAGTTGGCCGGGATGTAACTCCTGTGTCACGCCCATCGCAGTAAACTCGATCTGTCCTTTAATGCATTGAACCACTAAGGGATCCGCTATTTTATGATTGGGGAGTTCTTTACCTTTGGGTACTACCAGACGCGCTAATTGTATTTGATCCGTTTTAACGATGATCTTGGTTCTTTCGCTGGACAGATCGCCCGCCCAATTCGCGAGATCAACAACTTCTCCAGGAGCTGCATGATGTGTTGCCATGATTATGGGTTTCCCTTTTTAAAAAAATTCATTAACTATTCTGGCTTCGCTTTCGGATTATTCCTATTGGATAGAAATCACTTCATTTCCTTCAGATCGCCCGCGGGAATGGCGCCATCGGAACGGCCTTTGAGATAGGCATACAAATCGTCGATGCCATCGACTACCATTTTATTGCCGCGGAATGAATACATAATCCCTCGCCCTTCAATAAGAACCCGACGGAACTGCTCCTTTGTCAGGTTTTCCATGCTGTGAAGTAAATTGGGATTGCTTACGTTGCCTTCGCCAGTAGGTCCGTGGCAACTTCCGCAAGCCTCCGTTCTGTAAATGTTCCAGCCGTTGAAAGTTGCTTTATCGACGCTGTTTCCTTCGACTGTATAGGGAGGTTGCGCGAAGGCAGCCGGGTTAAAGATGTATGCCAAGCCTATGCTCATGACGCAGACAGGCATCATTTTCCGATTGTAACGAGCTGTTTTATTCATGGTTGCCTCTCCTAAATAAGTTATGGATTATCACCGTATTATCTCCACGATCGATTCATCGGATATGTATTCTTACCCTCTTGGATCTTGTTATCGCAAAATATGAGAGCGTATTTATCTCTCTAAATTCCAATTTAAATTTGGAAAATAACGGGTGTCTCGTCTGCTTCGGAACAACCGACGGATTTTTTATCGATCCTGAAAAGGCGGGGATTGATCCCCGCCTATCGCAGCTATATCCCTTTCTGCTCGGGTGTCAAGGCGTTGAGCCAGCCTTCCACTTCCGGACTTAACTCCCCTTTGCCGGACAGCTTCAGGGTTTCCTTCAGATAGCCGTGCTCCACGATCGGCAAAGGCAAGATACCCTGACCGCCCATACCGTTGTGAGCCGTGATGCTGCCGTCCTTGAGATCGGACAACAATACCCGGCCGGCGACTTCCAGCTTATCCATGTCGATGACGATCAAATCGTTGGCGAATTTGCTCGCCACATAGGCGTAGTAGCCGCCGCCCTTCTTCATCCCGAAATGAGCGCCATGGCAGCCCGGTTCGCAAGGCAGGCTCTTGACCACCTTGTTGGTGGCGGTGTCGACGATGGTGACCGTCGCGCTCAAGGTATTGGCGGTGACCACATACTTGCCGTCCGGACTGACAGGCGTCTGGATCGGCAGCAGGCCATAGGCTTCGCCGCTGATCTTGCCGGTCACCGGATCGTAGTCCGCGGCCAGATTGATATCCTTCAGTTTTTTCTTGCCGGGAATATCGATGACCGTCAGCGAACTCAGCAGCGGAGGCGTGCCGAGCAAATTGGCGGCGTAAGCGGTGGAACCGTTCGGCGTGCCCCAGACAGCGATTGGAATGACGCCGCCGGTCGGGATCTCGGTGTTCGTATCGGTATTTAGATCCACCACCGATACGCTGCCGGCGAGCGCATTCGGGGTCACCATGTACTTGCTGTCTTCGGTGATATAGTGGCCGTGAGGTGACGTATGGGGGCCGGTATTGATGCTCTTCTGTGCAGACGGATTTTTGCCGCCTGTCATTTTGACCACCTGCTCTCCGGCGTTGATGGCGACATACAGCATGTCATCCGAAGGCCTTGAGATGACATGGGATGGCGATTCGCCGACCACGACCTCGCTATAGGTTTGGCCGCTGACGCGGTCGAAGGTGAGCAGTTTCTTATCGAACCACGCGGTCTGATAGATATTTTGATAGCGTTTGTCGGTCCACATGTTGTGGGGATTGTTCATATCTTCCTTGACGCCCTTGAACTTGCTGACTACGTTCCAGTCTCCCGTATTAATTCGTGTCGCGGTGCCGGCCTTTTTCTTGCCCTCGATCATCTCGAACTGCGTGTTGACCCAGACTTCGCCGACCCCCGGCGTGGCGGGCTTTTTCAATTCATTGGGCATGGTCATGCTAAGCGCGCTGAGACTGATCGTATTGCCCTCGATGTTGAGCGGAATGTCGGGCAGGCTGACGTCCCATTCGGGCTTGCTGTAATCGCGCCAGAGGCTCGGGGTGGTGGCCACGAAGAAAGTCCGCAGCAGGCGCTTGGCGATGTCGCTGCTGGCAGGCACTTTGGCGCCGGTCACCAATTGCAGTTCTTTGCCGATATCCAATCCTTTCGTGTCCGGATCGTCCACCACGACCGCACCGAACATGTAAGGATGCACCTTGCAGGTAAATACGTAGAGTCCCGGCTTATCGAAAGCCTGAGTCACGCTGGCGCTGGAGGGCTTTTCCTGATCGACCGGGAAGTTTTCCGCGCCCGCTGGCCACAAGAGGCTGGTAATGGTATGCTCGGTATTGGTGTCGGTCATCTTGATCATCGCCGCCTGCTTGGGCTTGAGGACCACCAAGGCATCGCCATCGACCGGATCTTTAAACCACAGGCCCGGCTCGTCCGACATTTCCAGTACCGCCGAAGGCATCAGCCCCGGCACGCTGAGAATGAGATCGTCAACCCCCGATTGAGCCGCCCAGGAAGACCCGGAGAAACCGGCCATCAAAATCGCTGCCGTTAATTTGGAAATTTTTGTCATGGCAATATTCTCCGGTTTTAATTTTCTATTACTCTGAAACCGCCCATCATGCCGCTCTGCATATGCTGCAGGACATGACAGTGGTAATGCCAGTTGCCGGGGCCCACCCCTTCGCCAGCCTTGATTACGAAGGCCTCCCGCACGATCGGACCGATATTGACGGTATCAACCAGATGCGAGGTTCCTGGTTGAATCCAGCGGTGGCCGTGCAGATGGAAGGTGTGGAAAGCCGTACCGATGCCGATGACATGGAAACGCACCAGTTCGTCCTCACGCGCTCCGATAGTTGGGTTAGTCCACAAGGGCACTTGGCGGTTGGCGAGATGGTTAAGCTCCATACCCCAGAAAGTGGTTTCGTGCATCCACAGGATGAACTCGCGCTTGATGTCCTTAAGATCCACCTGTTTTATCTGGCCGTCGATCATCGCCGAGACCTTGCCGCCCTTAGGGTTGATGATCAGGGTACCGTACAGGCCTTTGTCTTCGGCGCCCAGCATCGGATTGCCGAAGGCATGATCATGGTAGGGCCAGGTGCCGGCGGTGCCAGGCGCTGCCGTCCATTTATAGGTATAAGGTTTACCCGGAAAAGCAGCCTGATCGGCAGTGTGATTGAACACTTTCATCGTGCCGTCACTGTCCATCTTGTAATGGACGCCATGCACATGGATACTGACCGGCTCATTCGATCCCTTGATGTCTTGCTCCAGCGTCACTTCCGCCTTGTCTCCCTCGGTCATCATGATCGCAGGTCCCGGGATGGTCGGCTCGGTGCTATACTGATGGGTAATATCTTCGGTCTGCCCGGAAGCGTCGCGTATTTTGTGAGTCACCATCTGGTAAGCCAACTGTCCAGAGTCCAGTTTGGCTGCTTTCATCGTGATCAGGTGAGTTTTTCCCGACTCCGTGTTGGCTTGCGCCATGTGGGTAAACGTAAATACACAGAATATTAAAACGGCTATTTTTGTTGTCATTTTTATGCCTCTCTATCAAGTGAGCTGTAACTGAAGCTCCCGTTTCATCCTGCCCTATTGGAAAAACAGGGCTGAAAAGATCCCTGCAGACTTTCGCAAAAAAATTGTCTAATGAAGCGACGGTCGATCCGTCATCGATCGAGCCTGGCGAGAATTTTTTCCAAGTCCTCTTCAGCGTTTCTAAAGCCTAGCAAGCGAGCTTGCTTTGTAACTGGAGCCTCAATGGTCGCATGAGGAGGACCCGTTGAGCAGCCGGTTTACAAAGAAGCTCCAGTTGCAATTAGTGTAGACCCCAAAAAAAACTTTTGCAACTTATAAGTTTTATAAGATTATTTATAATTTTAAATAGCATGGAAGACACCTGTGTTATCCTTGCAAAAAACATTTTCCCGAATGAAGGTTGTCATGTCTCAAGAGATAAGTTCTCGCCAGAATCAAATACTTAAATTATTACTCGAGAACAGGAAAGGACTGTGCATCGACAACGTCGCCGATGCTTTGGATATTTCGAGAACCGCGGTTCAAAAACATTTTGCCGCGCTTGAAAATGAAGGCTACATTAAAAAAAAGACTTTGAATAAAACCGCCGGCCGGCCGGTTACGGTGTATGCGCTGACGGATAAGGGCATCAACTATTTTCCCAAGCAATATGCCTGGTTTTCGGAATTAATGCTGAGCGATTTGCGCCAGGAAATAGGCCCCGAGCGTTTTAGGGGCTATATGCGAAAATTGGGGCTCAAATTGGCAGAAAAGCTGCGCAAACGGTTTGAAGGGAACGAGCTCAATGAAAAAATCGATGAGCTGCTCAAAATCATGAATGAACTCGGCTATGAAGTACAAGCCGATGCCCGGATCGAATCCGATGAATTCAGTATCCAGGCGCATAATTGCGTCTACCATGACCTGGTTAAACAATACGACGAAATTTGCGAATTCGATCTCGCCTTAATAACGGCATTGCTGGGTGAAAAAGTAGAGCAGTTGAGTTGCTTGGCAAAAGGCGATTGCGCCTGCAATTTTAAAGTCAGTAAGAGATGACGCAAAATAATTCTCGACTCCCGTAGGCCATCGCTAAAGAACCTAACGTTAGGTTTTATACGGCTGGGATAAAAAGCTCATTTGAGCGCCGCACCGTCATAGCCTTGCTGCCGCCAGGCCTCGTACAAGGCGACCGCGACCGTATTCGACAGATTCAGGCTGCGGCTTTCCGGCCGCATCGGCAGATACAGGCATTGCGCCTCTCCCACCTCGGCCAGCAGGCTTGCCGGCAAGCCCCGGCTTTCGGGACCGAACAGCAAGGCATCGTCAGGATTGAACGCCGCGCCGCTGAACAGCGTCTTGCCTTTCGTGGTCATTGCAAAGAGCCGGCCGGGCCGCACCGTGTCAATGAAATCGGCCCATTTCGGATACACCTTCACCTCGGCCCATTCATGATAGTCGAGCCCGGCCCTCCGCAACTTCTTGTCTTCCAGTTCAAAACCCAACGGCTCGATCAAATGCAGCTTTGCGCCGGTATTGGCGCAAAGCCGAATGATGTTGCCGGTATTTGCCGGAATCTCCGGCTCGTACAACACGACATGAAACATCGCGCGCCGTTAGCCTTTGGCTGAAACCGGCGTCAGTTTCCAGATCTCGTTGTTATAATCGGCAATCGTGCGGTCGGTCGAGAATTTGCCGCTGGCGGCGCAGTTCATAATGCTCATCCGCGTCCAGCGCTCCTGGTCCTGATAGGCCTCTTCGACGCGGCGCTGCGCATCGAGGAAGCTGCGGAAATCCGCGATCGTCATCCACGGATCGTGCGGGCTTTTCAGCGAGGCGATGATCGGATCGAAGATGTCCGGCTCGAAGGAGTTGAAATAGCGTATCTCGAGCAGGTTCATCACCCGCTTCAGGTCTTCGTCGGCTTCGATGATCGAAACCGGATCGTAATGGTGACGTTTTTCCTCGACTTCCTGTTCGGTCAAACCGAAAAGGAAGAAATTCTCATCACCGACTTCCTCGCGGATTTCGATATTCGCGCCGTCAAGCGTGCCGATCGTCAACGAGCCGTTCATCATGAACTTCATGTTGCCGGTGCCGGACGCTTCCTTGCCGGCGGTCGAGATTTGTTCGGACAGATCGGCGCCCGGACAGATTTTTTCCATCGCCGACACCCGGTAATTCTGCAAAAACACCAGTTTCAGCTTATCGCCGACCACAGGATCGTTGTTGATCACATCAGCCACATTGTTGATCAGCTTGATGATCCGCTTCGCCATGAAATAGCCCGGCGCGGCCTTGCCGCCGATCAGCACGCAACGGTTGGTCCAGTTGGCGGTATCGCCGCGCTTGATGCGGTCGTACAGATGGATCACATGCAATACGTTCAGCAACTGGCGCTTGTATTCGTGAATCCGCTTGACCTGCACGTCGAACAATGCGTCCAGGTTGATATCGATGTCATGCTCAACTTTCTTCAGATCGACCAGGCGCTTCTTCGCATTATGGCGCACGGCCTGCCAGCGCTTTTGGAACTTTTTGTCGTCCGCAAATTTCTCGAGTTTTTTCAGCTGCGTCAGATCGGTCAGCCAGCCGTCGCCGATCGTTTCGCTGATCAGAGCGGCCAATTCCGGATTGCAGGACGCGAGCCAGCGGCGCGGCGTGACACCGTTCGTTTTATTGTTGAACTTTTCCGGCCACAACTCGTAAAAGTCACGGAACAAGCCCTGTTGCAGCAACTTCGAATGCAATTCCGCGACGCCGTTGACCGAGAAGCTGCCGACGATTGCGAGATAGGCCATTCTGACATGTTGTTCGTGACCTTCCTCGATCAGCGACATGCGCGTCAGACGATCGGTGTCGCCGGGCCAGCGTGCCGACACTTCGGTCAGGAAATCCGCGTTGATTTGAAAAATGATTTCCAAAAGGCGCGGCAACAGGCTTCTGAACAGCGATACCGACCATCTTTCCAGAGCTTCCGGCAACAACGTATGGTTCGTATAAGCCATCGTTTCGCGCGTGATCAGCCAGGCCTCATACCATTCGAGATCATGCTCGTCGATCAACAACCGCATCAGCTCGGCGACCGCGATGCTCGGATGCGTGTCGTTCAATTGAAAACAATTCTTCGCCGCGAACTGGCTGAAATCCTTGCCGTGGCGGCCGACCCATTTTTCGAGCACGTCTTGCAGACTCGCCGAAGCCAACAGATATTGCTGCTTCAGGCGCAAGGCCTTGCCGTTTTCGTTCGCGTCGTTCGGGTACAGCACCATCGTAATGTTTTCGGCTGTGTTTTTCGCGGCGACCGACTCGGCGTAATCGCCGGCATTGAACTCGTCCAGATTGAATTCCTCGGTCGCGGCCGCCTTCCACAGGCGCAAGGTATTGACCGTGCCGTTCTGGAAACCCGGAATCGGCGTATCGAAAGGTATCGCCAACACATCATGCGTATCGACCCACGCCACCCGTTTCTTGCCGTATTCATCGACGAGCACCTCGGTGCGGCCGCCGAACTTGATTCTTTGCTTGAATTCGAGGCGTTCAATCTCCCAGACATTGCCGTTGCGCAGCCAATGGTCGGGCTTTTCGACCTGCTCGCCGCTTACGATCATTTGCGTGAACATGCCGTATTCGTAACGCAGGCCATAACCGGTAACCGGCAGTTGCAGCGTTGCACAACTGTCGATGAAGCAGGCCGCCAAACGACCGAGGCCACCGTTACCGAGTCCCGCGTCGGGCTCGTTATCGACCAACTCTTCCAATTCCAGGCCCAGATCATACAACGCGTTTTTCGCCGTATCGTTGATCCCGAGGTTCAGCATCGCATTACTCAGCGTACGCCCCATCAAAAATTCCATCGACAGGTAATAGGCGCGTTTGCAGTCTGCCTCTTTGTAGGCGTTATAGGTTTTTTTCCAACGCTCGATCAAGCGGTCGCTGATCGCCAGCGAGAACCCCTCGTAGGCATAATGCAGCGAACAGCAATGCTCATCCCGGCCCAGCCTGTGTCCATAGTAACGCTTGAAATCCTCCTTCAGGCCTTCCTTGTCCATTCCCAGAGCAGGCAGCTTCGTAATATCGGCTTTCGGTTGACTCTTTGTTAATTGTCTCTTAGGCATCGGTCAAATTACGGTAAGTTGATAATAGATGACGGCCATTTTAGGCGTTTCAAATAAAACATTCAGCAAAGTTTTCAGATTTTCGCCGATCTTCGTCAAATTTGCGCCAACGGCCCTATTTTGGAGCGAAAACAGCGAATCTGAAACGCATACTTTGCCAAGATGCCGCATCAGCCGCCTCACCGCCCTCTTTTCGGTAAAACATGCAAATCTCGTGCCGACACCCTGGAAGCGCAAGCCGCTATGGACGGATTTAAGATTGAACATTACAATTTTGCCAAGAAACGAGTAGAATACAGGAGATATTGCCGGAAGAATGACTTATAATTAGCGGTTCTTCGATGCGTTTTGAACGCATCGGGATTAACCATGCGGCAAAACACAAAGCCGGACCGCCGGCTTGAGAACAATTCAGGTTGAACGAGGTATTGGGGTGGAATTAAGCGGCGCACAAATTTTGGTGCAGAGTCTTAAAGACGAAGGCGTTGAATATATTTTCGGCTATCCTGGCGGAGCGGTGTTGCACTTGTACGATGCACTGTTCCAGCAACAGGACATCAAGCACATTCTGGTCCGGCACGAGCAAGGCGCGACCCATGCGGCCGACGGCTATGCGCGCGCGACCGGCAAGCCCGGCGTCGTGCTGGTCACCTCGGGTCCCGGCGCGACAAACGCGATCACCGGCATCGCGACTGCCTTCCTGGACTCGATCCCGCTGGTCGTGATCTCCGGGCAAGTCTCGATGCCGGTGATCGGCAGCGACGCCTTCCAGGAAGTCGACATGATCGGCATCAGCCGCCCCTGCGTGAAGCACAACTTCCTGGTCAAGGACGTGACCAAGCTCGCCGAAACGGTCAAGAAGGCATTCTATATCGCGACCACCGGCCGCCCCGGCCCGGTCGTGGTCGATATCCCGAAAGACATGACCGACCCCAACATCAAGGTGCCGTATCACTACCCGAAAAAGGTGTCGATCCGCTCCTACAATCCGACCGTGGTCGGCCATAAAGGCCAGATCAAGAGAGCGGTCGATTTGCTGCTGTCCGCGGAACGCCCGATCATTTACTCCGGCGGCGGCGTCGTACTCGGCGAAGCGAGCCGGGAACTGACCGAATTCACCCGCCTGCTCGGCTATCCGATCACCAATACCCTGATGGGGCTTGGCGCCTACCCGGCGACCGACAAGCAATTCATCGGCATGCTCGGCATGCACGGCACCTATGAAGCGAACATGGCGATGCACGAGAGCGACGTGATCATCGCGATCGGCGCGCGCTTCGACGACCGGGTGACCGGCAAGCTGGACAGATTTTGCCCGCACGCGAAGATCATCCATATCGATGTCGATCCGGCGTCGATTTCGAAGACCGTCAAGGTCGACATTCCGATCGTCGGCGAGGTGAAGCCGGTATTGGAGCAAATGATCGAACTGATCAAGGATCACAAACATAAGCCGCACAAAAAGGCGCTGGAAGCCTGGTGGGCGCAAATCGGCGAGTGGCAGGCGCTGAAATGCCTGGAATACGATCGCAATAGCCCCTTGATTAAGCCGCAATATGTGATTGAACAACTCTGGGAAGTCACCAAGGGCAACGCCTACATCACCTCCGATGTCGGCCAGCACCAGATGTGGGCCGCGCAATATTACCGCTTCGATAAGCCGCGCCACTGGATCAACTCCGGCGGCCTCGGCACGATGGGGTTCGGCATGCCGGCCGCGATCGGCGTCAAGCTCGGTTTCCCGGACGCCGATGTCGCCTGCGTGACCGGCGAAGCCAGCATCCAGATGTGCATTCAGGAATTGTCGACCGCGTTGCAATACGACACGCCGATCAAGATCATCAACCTGAACAACCGCTACATGGGCATGGTGCGGCAGTGGCAGGAGTTTACCTACGAAAGCCGTTACTCGCATTCTTACATGGACACGATTCCGGATTTCGTCAAACTGGCCGAGGCCTATGGTCATGTCGGCATGCACATCGACAAGCCGGAACAAGTCCGGCCGGCGCTCGAACAGGCATTTGCGATGAAAGACCGGACCGTATTCCTGGACATCATCACCGATCGCACCGAAAACGTGTTTCCGATGATCGAAGCCGGCAAGGCTCATAACGACATGAAGCTTCGGGGTCTCGACTCCGCCTCAACAGACGACAGGGAATTGGCCTAATGAGACACATCATCTCCGTTTTGATGGAAAACGAATCCGGCGCGCTGTCGCGCGTCGCGGGCCTGTTTTCCGCACGCGGCTACAATATCGAATCCTTGACCGTCGCGGCAACCGAAGATCCGACTTTATCCAGGATGACGATCGTGACGCGCGGCAGCGACGACATCATCGAACAGATCACCAAACAGCTGAACAAGCTGATCGACGTGGTCAAGGTGCTCGATCTAGCCGATGTCGGCGCGCATATCGAACGCGAACTGATGCTGATCAAGATCAGGAGCACCGAGCAGAACCGGCTTGAAATCAGAAGCCTCGCGGACATTTTCCGCGGCAAGATCGTCGACGTGACGGCATCCACTTATGTCGTCGAGATGACAGGCCCATCCGAAAAGCTCGACGCGTTCATCGCCGCGATCGCGGCCGAAGCGATCATCGAAGTCGTTCGCTCCGGCCCGACCGGCATTTCGCGCGGCGAAAGCGGCCTGCACTTATAAGCCAAACGCACCGTTTCATTTTCCAATTAAAAAGTCACAACAGGTACAACAATGCAAGTTTATTACGACAAAGATGCGGATCTTTCGATCATCAAATCCAAAAAAGTCGCGATCATCGGCTACGGTTCCCAAGGCCATGCGCATGCGAACAACTTAAAAGACTCGGGCGTCGATGTGGTAGTGGGCTTGCGGCCGAATTCGGCTTCGGTCGCGAAGGCGCAAGGCTCCGGCCTGGCCGTCCAGGACGTTGCGCAAGCGGTTGCCGGCGCCGACGTGGTAATGATTCTGACGCCTGACGAATTTCAAGCACAGCTGTACAAGACCGAAATCGAGCCGAACATCAAACAGGGCGCGACCCTGGCGTTTGCGCACGGTTTCTCGATCCTGTTCAACCAGGTCGTACCGCGCGCCGACCTCGACGTGGTAATGATCGCACCGAAGGCGCCCGGCCACACGGTCCGCTCCGAATTCGTCCGCGGCGGCGGTGTGCCCGATCTGATCGCGGTGCAGCAAGACGCTTCCGGTAACGCAAAGGCCCTATGCCTGTCCTACGCATCGGCGATCGGCGGCGGCCGTTCCGGCATCATCGAAACCACCTTCCGCGACGAAGCCGAAACCGATTTGTTCGGCGAACAGGCCGTTCTCTGCGGCGGCGCGGTCGAACTGGTCAAAGCCGGCTTCGAAACTCTGGTCGAAGCCGGTTACGCGCCGGAAATGGCCTATTTCGAATGCTTGCACGAGCTGAAACTGATCGTCGACCTGATGTACGAAGGCGGCATCGCGAACATGAACTATTCGATCTCGAACAACGCCGAATACGGCGAATACGTGACCGGCCCGCGCGTGATCAACGACGAAAGCCGCCGCGCGATGAAAGAAGCGCTGAACAACATCCGTAACGGCGAATACGCGAAACGCTTCATCATGGAAGGCGCGACCAACTATCCGGAAATGACCGCTCGCCGCCGTCTGAACGCGGAACATCCGATCGAAGTCGTCGGCGAAAAACTGCGCGCGATGATGCCGTGGATCAAGGCGAACAAAATCGTCGATAAAGCCAAAAACTGATCCGCTTCATTCGGCTCGACAAAAAGCCCGTCACATGACGGGCTTTTTTTTGCCTAACGAAAATCACTACCCCCCCCCCCGCAACGCCTGTCTAATTTTTCGGCTCAGTTGAAAAACACATACACTTTTTCCAAAAATCTGCTATCTTAATCAACTGACCCAAATCGTTAACGAGCACCACCCTCCCCGACAACCGTCTGCTCGCTATTCCTGCGGGCGTTCATCGCGGATTCATCTTGCATGGAAAATAATAGACCTGTGACTGGGAGAAAAATCCTTATCATCATGGTCATAAGCATTGTTTGTCTTATAAATTTGCGCTATTCACCGCAACGACCAAACGAAAACTGAGTATGGCCCGTTTTTTGCTGGGCTTTATCAAAACTTTTTACAGAAAAAGTTTACACCCATTGGATAAGGAGACTTTATGATACGAATCGTTGAAAAATGGAATGACGCGGAGTTGATCTGTGATAATTACGGCTATCATTTGCGCGTGTTTTTGGGCACTCAATTGCGGTCGATCATCAACGTGACCGCCGAAGACGACGACGAAGCGATCAAAAGAGCACGGCGCGCCATCTACCTCTTTCTGTCCTGATGCGAATGGGCTAAAACCCCCGGTTAACGCAATTTAAGCCGTCAGCCAACTTACTTCGGCGCACCAAATTGGCGCTGCAAGTCACAAATCGGGTCATTATTTCCCACCTGATCAAAGGCTGGGTCCTATTGAGCGCGCATCGAAAATGTTCGATGCATGAAAAAATACCGCCGCTTTGCGATAATAACAGCACTCAACGGACTCACGCTGTTAATAAGCCATGTATAAAACCGGACTCTCGCTGTTCTTGGCGGCTTTCATCTGGTCGGGCATTCACCCGAAAGACTATCCGACCTGGATAATGGAAACCCTACCCGCCGTGATCGGCATGATCGCGGTCATCGCGACCCGAAATCGCTTTCGCTTGACGCCGCTGGCCTATTGGCTGATCCTCGCGCACAGCATCATTCTGTTCATCGGCGGTCATTACACCTACGCGGAAGTCCCGCTGTTCGACACGATCAAGAGTGTTTTTGGCCTCGAACGGAATAATTACGACAAACTCGGCCATTTCATGCAAGGCTTCGATCCGGCGATCGTCAGCCGGGAAATCCTGATCAGAAACGCGGTTTTCCGCAGCCGCAACTGGCTGAATTTCATGATCCTCTGTTTCTGCCTGGCACTCAGCGCCGTTTACGAAATGATCGAATGGGGAGCGGCCTTGTTCAGCAAAGACGGCGCCGAAGCCTTTCTCGGCACCCAAGGCTATTCCTGGGACACGCAATCGGACATGGCTTTTGCCCTGGCCGGCGCGGCGCTGGCGTTGATCGCATTGAGCCGCACGCATGACCGCCAATTGGCAAGGCTGCTTTAGCCCGATTATCGCCCCATCGACTGTTGATATTCAGACACCCCGTCAACACCTAATCGACACCGCCAGCCGAGCAAATCGGCTTTGCAGCCCCGACCCAAAGTTTTGACAACTCCCGCATATGCAAACTATCATCCAGACCCCAATCATGACGGACGCAAGGTGTATCCCGTCCGGCACCAGGAATTCATGAAACCACTCAAAAATATCTGCGTCTATTGCGGCTCCAGCCCCGGACGGCTAAAAGCTTATGCGGACGCCGCCCGCGCCCTCGCCGAAGCCCTGGTAAGCCGCAACATCGGCCTCGTTTACGGCGGCGCCAGCATCGGCATCATGGGCGCGGTAGCGGATCATGTGCTACAGCTAGGCGGCAAGGCGGTCGGCGTAATTCCCGAAGCCTTGATGCGCAAAGAAGTCGCGCATTATCGGCTGAGCGAACTCTATGTCACGCAATCAATGCACGAACGCAAGATGCGGATGGCGGAACTGTCCGACGGCTTCATCGCGCTTCCGGGCGGCCTCGGCACACTGGAGGAACTGTTCGAGATTTGGACCTGGGCCCAGCTTGGCTTTCACGACAAGCCTTGCGGCTTGCTCAATGTGGAAGGCTATTACGATCCGTTGATCGAATTTCTGGATCACGCGGTAACGGAACAATTTGTCCACCCCTCTCACCGCGCAATACTGATTGTGGAAAGCGATCCCGAGAAGTTGCTGGACCGCTTTGCAAATTACCAGCCCCCGATCGTCAAAACCTGGGTAGAGAAGGACGAGATTTAAAGCGAGTCGGGAGCAGACGTTTGGCCGCAGGGCCGTAGGTGACGATAGGAACCGCATCAATCGCGAACGATGCGATACGGTTCGTTCCTCACCACACCTCACTCCAGAAAAAGTATATCATTGAGATGCTTAACGGAGAGCCAACCGAGCATCACCCTTTCCAATTCAACTTTTTTCAATTTATCTCTGGCTGAATCGCATGAGTTTTAATTAACGATGCGGGATCCCAGTTCCGCACGCCCCAGTCCAGCAGTTCCGGACAGGATGCCTGCTTCAGCTCAACCGGCGGCTTTTGCCGCAATAATTCCAGCAGTTTGAACATCACCGCAGGCGCATTCCGCAAGGTCACCGCCTCGGCCAGCGTCTGCTTGCTGAGCTTATAGCCGTGGCTGTCGATGATGATCGGCACATGCAGGTAGGAAGACGTCGGCAGGCCGAGCAGTTGTTGCAGAAAAATCTGTTTCGGGGTCGAGTCGACGAGGTCGAACCCTCTAACGACATGCGTGATGCCTTGCAGCTGATCGTCGATCACGCAGGCGAGCTGGTAGGAAACGATGCCTTCCTTGCGCTTCAGGATGAAATCGCCGTGTTCGGTCGCGAGGTTCTGGCGAATGAGCCCTTGCAGCCGGTCTTCGAAGACGATGTCGCGGCCGTCGCTTCTGGCGCGCAAGGCAAAGGGCTGGCCGGATGGAATCGCGGTCCGGTTTCGGCACAGCCCCGGATAGATGCCGTGCCGGCCGGGCAGTTCGGCCAGCAGCTTGCGGCTGCAAATACAGGGATAGAGTTGGTCTTCCCGCTGCAACCGGGCCAGCGCCTGTTCATAGTCGGCCAAGTGCTGGCTTTCGTAATAAACCGCGCCGTCCCAATGCAGGCCATAAGCTGCCAACGTCTCTAATATGCTGCCGACGGCGCCCGGCGCATTGCGCGGCGTGTCGATGTCGTCGATGCGCAGCAGCCAACGGCCGCGCCGGGCGCGCGCATCGAGGAAACTCGCCAGCGCCGTGTAGAGAGAACCGAGATGCAAGGGACCGGTCGGCGACGGTGCAAACCGGCCGACATAAGGCTTAGCCCCCGCCACGGCGCGGCGAAAGATCAGCCCATTTGTTTTTCGCGGATTTCATCCAGGGTTTTGCAATCGATGCACAAGGTCGCGGTCGGACGCGCTTCTAAACGACGGATGCCGATTTCGATGCCGCAGGACTCGCAAAAGCCATAACCGCCGGATTCGATTTCCTTCAGCGCTTCGTCGATTTTCTTGATCAGTCGGCGCTCGCGGTCGCGGGTCCGCAGTTCCAGGCTGAATTCGGATTCCTGTGTGGCCCGGTCGTTCGGATCGGGAAAGTTGGCTGCGTCATCCTGCATGTGGTGCACGGTGCGGTCGACTTCCTTCATCAGTTCGGCTTTCCAGTTTTTTAGAATGTTCTCAAAATGCTTTAATTGAGCATCATTCATGTATTCTTCGCCTTCCTGTTCCACATAAGGCGTAAAACTGAACGGTGATGCACCAACTTTAGAACTTTCGATCATCCAATAACTCCCAAGGGATAGGCTAAATAAACCCTATATTTTTAGCAGAATAGTTACGGGTTGGCAAGATTTATTGGTATCATTCTGTCTTTTGAAACGAGCGGCAACAGCATGAGCTTAAGGGTAGCGGAGCGAATTTCGGGCATTCAGCCTTTTTATGTGATGGAACTGCTCAGGCGTGCGAAGGAACTGGAAGCCGAAGGCCGAGACATCATTCACATGGAAATCGGCGAGCCGGATTTTATGACGCCGCCAACGATCCTGAAGGCGGCGATTGCGCACACCGCGACCGGCGACGTCAAATACACGTCGGCGGCGGGCTTGCCCGAACTCCGAGAAAAAATCGCGGCATTCTACCGCCTGAGATACGGCGTGACGATCCCGGTCCGCCGCATCTTTGTGACGCCCGGCGCGACCGGCGCGTTTTTGCTGGCCCTGGGCGCGAGCCTGAATCCGGGCGAGGAAGTGTTGATGGCCGACCCCTGCTATCCCTGCAACAGCAATTACGTGCAGCTTTATGACGGCAAAACCCGCACGATCCCGGTCGACGCGGACAGCCATTATCAATTGACCGCCGACCTGATCGAGCGCCATTGGTCGGCCTATACCAAAGGCGTCCTGATCGCCTCGCCTTCCAATCCGACCGGCACGATGATTCCGCGCGACGAGCTCAAAAAAGTGATCGCCACAACTCAACGGCTCGGCGGCTGCTTTTATTCGGACGAGATTTATCACGGCCTGGTCTATGGCGAGACCGCGGCGACCGCGCTCGAATTCAGCGACGAAGTCTTCGTGATCAACAGTTTCTCGAAATATTTCGGCATGACCGGCTGGCGTATCGGCTGGCTGATCGTGCCGGAAATCTTTATCGAGGCGACCGAAAAACTGTCCCAAAACATCTTCATCTCGACATCGAGCGATGCCCAGCATGCCGCGCTGGCCGCCTTCGACGACGCCACGCTCGCCGAACTGGAAAGCCGCCGCCTCGAATTCGAAAAGCGGCGTGATTTCCTGTACGATGCGCTGGTGCGGATCGGCTTTGAGGTACCGATCAAACCGGAAGGCGCATTTTATATCTATGCGCGCTGCGCCAAATTCACCGACGACAGCTTCAAGTTCGCGCTGGACCTGCTCGAAAGCGAAGGCCTCGCGGTCACGCCGGGCAAGGATTTCGGCACGCACGAAGCCCATCATGCCCTGCGCTTTGCCTATACGACCTCGCTCGAAAAATTGGCGGACGCGGTGCAACGACTCGAACGATTCATCAATACAAGGTAACACATGGCAGTCACAACTTTATCCGCAACCGACCTGAAAGATCGCCTGGCGCAAGGCGCCGACCTTTTCCTGCTCGATGTCAGGGAACCGCAGGAATATCACTATGCGAACATCGACGGCAGCACGTTGATTCCGTTGCAGCAAATACCGCAGCGGATTGCCGATCTCGACCCGGCGCGGGACATTGTGGTGATCTGCCATCACGGCATGCGCAGCATGCAGGCGGCCAATTATCTGGCGCAGCAGGGCTTTGCGAACATCGCGAGCCTGACCGGCGGGATCGACGCCTGGTCTCTGCATTGCGACAGTTCGGTGCCGCGTTATTGAGGGAAGACCGGGGCGGATCGAATCAGGCCGCCCCTCTCCTGCCGGAAGATCAGGATTTCAGCCCGTAGACCTTTAATTGGCTGCCGATTACCCGGTCCGTTCCGGGCGCCAGGCGGTAGATCATCACATACACCCGCCCGTTGGCGACAACCGGCGGAATCATCTTGCCCATCAGACCGAGCCCGCCTTGATTATCGTCGCCCGTTCTGAACAATCGGCGCAATTTACCGCCTGGCAGAATCGTTGACGCATCGTAGGCGACCAACTGACTGTCGCCGAAACTCTTGTTGCTGTCGCCGAATTTGGCATAAATCCCCCAGACGATCGCGGTATTGAAATCGATCGCATCCGTGGCCGCCGGCCGCCCGGAGATGGAAAGCAAGCCGCCGGGCATGCCTCCAGGCGATCGCATATTGCCCGAGGCGATTTCCGATCCTTGCGCACGAAACGTCGGCAAGGTATCCGGCCCGGTAAAAAAATTGTAACTCTTGAGCTGCGAGTTTTCGCCCCAGACATAGACGATACCCCGCGCCGCATCGCGCTTGGCGTACGCCATCGCATGGATGTGGTGCATGCGGTTGTTTTCCGGGCGCAGATCGCTGCATGGTAGGAACCAATTGCGGGTGCCGTCGTCGACATCGCCGGGATCGGGACAGGGAATGCTCGCGTTCAACCGATTCGCGCGCGCCCAGTTTTCATTCACATCGCCGCCATCATAGGAGGCGACCAGCGGCGGCCTGAACATCAGCTTGTTGAAGCGGTCGTTTTGGCCGAGATCGTTTTTATTCAACGCGTAAATGAGGCCGTCCTTGGTGCCCTGGAGCAGCATGTTCGACCCCGGAATCAACATCGGGCTGGTCGCGCCGAAATCCCAATCCGACCCGGCCTTGTTGATTGCCGCGCGGCCGCAGGAAACCTCGGTCTTGTTGTCCGGCCAGAGGCAGCCATCACCGGAAGTCCGCTCGTCGAGAAAGGCCTTGTACCAATCGACTTTTTGCAGCAGCGGCCGGCTGCCGCCCGCACCGGGCACGAAACGCAGCTTGATCATGCTTTCGGTCAGGTCGACGCCGCCGTTGTTCGAGGTGCCGTTCGAAGTCGCGACGTAAATCGTATCGCCTTCGGTGACCGGAGCGCCGCCCGCATGCCAGATGCCGGCGCCCCAGTTATTGAAAGCGGTCGCGCAAAAGATGCCCGGCTCGCGTGAAAAGCCGGTCTGCCCGAGCAAACCGCGGGTATCGTAGGCGATCACGAAACCGTGCGGATTTTTACGTCCGCCCTGAAAGCTTTCCCCATTGGCCGCGAAGGCCAGCACCAACCCGTTATTGCCGGTCAACGCCAAACCGGCACGCAATTTAGGATACACATATTGTTGAGTTTGGCCGTTTTCGGTAAAAACCGCATCCGCATCATTGAACCAGCAACCATTGCCTTCCTGCGATTGCCCGAAGATGCGCACCGGCGGCGATTTCTGCATGCCGTTCATCGGATTCAACGCGAACACCTTATAGTCGCGATAGCGGTTGTCATTCGCATTTTTGCGCATCCAGGCCACCACATACAAGGTATTGGTGGCCGCATCGATGACCGGCGTGGCGGCGATACCCCAGGTTGGCGTATGCCCCCAAGCATCCATATCGGCCGAATCCGCTTCAACACCCAAATCGACTTCGTACAAACGCTGATTCGTGCGTGCGCTGATACCGATCACCTGGTTCTTCATCGTGGTCACGATCACCAGATCGTCCGCTCCGACGCCGCCTTGCACAACCAACGGCTGCGTTTCGACCTTCGCGTCGAAATCATGCGTTCGCAACAGGCCGAATTGATTGGCATTGACATTCTGCTTGTTCAGAATGAACTCCTGATTATTTGCGGCGGTGCGGAAAGGGTTGCCGGCACGTTCCAGAACGCTGACCGCGAAGGCGCTTCCCGCCCCGACACCCGCCAGCACAGCCGTAAAGACTAAAACAGTAGATTTCCAAAGCATAACTCCCCCTGTAGATTAAGTGGACGCCGCCACAATGAAGGAAACACCAGTTCTTGTCAAGAGCCTGATTATAAGTGCTAGCCTTTCATTTTATTGTCATTTTTTGCATACCCCCCCGCTCCTTTTCCGCGCACAGAATCCCTGTCGCACCGATTTTATGCCTTCTACAAAGGATTGAAATTAAAGCTTTTCCTTACACCACAAACCTTATATAATGGTAAGTTTTATCGGGGCATTTGCCTCATCCTTGCTTTACCGCTCGCGCTTAGGTTCGGCGGAAGGCTTCAACCGTAAGGAAAAACCATGCGACATTACGAAATTGTCTTTTTAGTCCATCCTGACCAAAGCGCTCAGGTACCTGCGATGATCGATCGCTATAAAGCCGTCATCGAAGGCGCTTCCGGTTCGATTCACCGCCTGGAAGACTGGGGCCGCAGACATTTGGCCTACCCTATCAACAAGATCCACAAAGCGCATTATGTGCTGATGAACATCGAATGCGACCAGCCGACACTGGCGGAACTGGAAAGCAACTTCCGTTTCAACGACGCAATCCTGCGCAGCATGACCCTGCTGCAAAAACAAGCGGTCACCACGCCTTCTTCGATCGCGACGCAAGCCGCTGAAGAAAGCAGAAACGCCGAAGTCAAAGCCAAGGAAGCCGCCGCTCGCGCCGCTGCCGCTGAAGCCGAAGCTGTAGCCGACGAAGACATCGAGGACTTCGACGCCGACGAATTGGCTGCCGACTAACCCATCAACCTAACAGGATTAAGAGAACATCATGGCACGTAACGCAAGACGTAAAACTAAAGGCTTCGGCGCCACTAACGGCGTGGAAATCGATTACAAAGACCTGAACTTGCTGGGTGACTATGTCACCGAAACCGGCAAGATCGTACCCAGCCGCATCACCGGGGTCAGTGCAAAATATCAAAGACAGCTGTGCACCGCGATCAAGCGCGCACGCTTCATTGCGCTGCTGCCTTACTGCGACGCACACAAATAATTGAGCCAGACCAGGTAAGACTGTGAGAATTTTGGCGGATTACATCATGCGCGGGCGAACACAGGCCATTATCGTGGCCTCGACGCTGGCACTGCTGTCGCTGAAATTCCCGCCGATCAGCATTCTCAGTTCGGCCACCATCGCACTCGTCACGCTCCGGCGCGGCGCCGTCGAAGGCCTGTACATCCTGTTCGGCGCCGGCATCGCCGCCGCCCTGCTCGGTTATTTCGCGATCGACAACTTTCAATTCGCCCTGCTCTACGCAATGCTGTTGTGGTTGCCGGTCTGGGCGATCTCGATCATCCTGCGGGAAGGACGGCAGTTGTCCCTGGCGGTTGAAATAGCGGTCTTCATCGGCATGCTGGGCGTTGCGGGATTTTATCTATTCATAGATAACCCCGCCGCGCTGTGGACCGCACTGCTCGAGCAGATGATGCAGCAAGCCGCACCGCTCCAGGACATCAAGAACTGGATCGGCGAATTCTCCCATTACATGACCGGCATGTTTGCCGCCGGCACCGTATTCAGTCTGTTGTTCGGACTGTTTCTCGGGCGCTGGTGGCAATCGCAGCTGTTCAATCCGGGCGGATTCAAACAGGAGTTTTTGCTGCTGAACACCAGCCCGAAACTGGCGATCAGCAGCCTGATCGTGCTGGCGGTCGCATTTTTTGCTACCGAGACCGTGGCCGAAGTTGCATGGAACATGACCATTTTGTTGTTTGTGCTCTACACCGTCATCGGCACCTCGGTGCTGCATGTGGTGTTCTCACAAACCCCAATCAGCCGCTTCGCGGTGCCGCTGTTTTATGTGACGCTGTTTCTGGTGCCGCAAGTCTTACCCCCGGTCGCTGTCGTCGGCCTGATCGACGCGTGGCTTAACCTTCGTAAAAGAAATTCGAATCAAACGAGCGCCTGAGGGCGCCATTTATCGGTTAAACGTCCGAATAAGAGGATTAAAAGATGGAAGTTATTTTGCTTGAAAAAATAGCGAACTTGGGCGCCCTGGGTGACAAAGTCACGATCAAGGCCGGCTATGGCAGAAATTATCTGATACCGACCGGCAAGGCAGTTGCTGCAACCACCAAAAAAATCGCCGAGTTTGAAGCGCGTCGCGCGGAACTCGAAAAAGCCGCCGCTGCAAAGCTGGCTGCCGCGCAAGCACGCGCTGCCGCGATCAGCAAACTGCAAATCGTGATCACCCACAAAGCGGGCGACGAAGGCAGATTGTTCGGCTCGGTCGGCACCCACAACATCGCCGAAGCGATCACCGCGGCCGGCGTTGCGGTTGAGAAAGCGGAAGTGCGTCTGCCGCACGGCGCGATCCGCCACATTGGCGAGTACCCAATCGACATCAACCTGCACTCCGATGTCGTGGTGACTCTGCCGGTCACGATCGCTGCGGAATAAAAACGCTTCCTAGCGATTCTTGCCGGGCGCTGATCGGCGCCCGGTTTTAGGCACTTCTTTGCCGATCTTGCCCTGTTTCCGCGCAATCCGGAGACACCGTCTTCCGATTATCTCCGCATCTCCCCCGCCCTTTCTACGCGTCGATTCTTAGACCAGTTCCCGCGCCTTCGCAAAGGCTTCCCTGAAATCCAGATACAACGGCCGCTCGGCCTCCAGCAGCAAGCGCAATAATTTATTTTGCAGCTTGTATTTGACATCGCCGACCGCGAGCGCGCCGATGCCGACCGCGCCAGGTGATTGTTCCGCATTCAGCAAAGGCTCGCCATAATGACTGCGCTTGACGCCTTCGATGCCGAGCGGCGGCACCGCATTGATGTCGGCAGCAACCTTCAGATTTTTCGCGGCCTTCAACACCCCGGCATTCAACACCTGCACACCGGCTTTCGCGGTACAGAAAATAATATCGACATCGGCGATCAGTGCGGCTTTTTCCGCATCGGAACCGGCAAATGCGCCCCTCATATGGCAGTCGAAGCGGCGGTTATAGGCCGCGGCAATTTCGTTCGCGGTTTCGAGCGACAAGTGATCGACGATCGCGACATCGAGACCGGCCAGAGAGGCGATCACGCCGGTCGTGATGCCGACCGCGCCGGTGCCGCCGAAAACCACAGCCTTGCAATCCTTGAAGGTCTTGCCGTGCTTCGCGGCCAGCTCCTTTTCGACACAGGCGACCAGCGCCGCGGCGGTCGTAAATGCGCCGCTCGGGTCGGCCAGCACCGAAACTTCAAACGGCGGCACCATCGCGCGCTTAGCCGCGGCGAGCATGTCGATCGCGAGGCCGATATCGCGCCCGCCGATGAACACCGCAGTCCGTTTGACGCCGGCCGGCCCCCGCGAAAAGATCGCGTCCTGGGTCAACCCATTCACGCTGTCCAGCTTGACGTTGCTATAGGGCATCAACACGTCAAACCCCGCATCCACCGCCATGTTGATATCGAACGGGCTGTTGTTGGGCATCGGGTCAAGCATGTGAAGTATGCTGCGTTTTTCCATCGGTGATCCTTGTTTCGTTGCTGGAGAGCGTAATATAAAAGGGAAAGACTAAAATACAAAGAACATCTTTGCTTGCGGAGGAAGACGGATAAGCCAAGCCGAAATGAAGCAGGGCGGGAACGCTAAGCCGGGTTTCATGTCTGAACCCGGCCCCCGGAATTTTTGGAACCGGGCACTCCATTCGATACCCGGCTTCACCTTCGCCGTAATTTAAGGATGGGTTTTGATATATTCCCGCGCGACTTCGAAAGCATGGTCGAAATGCAGGTAAACCGGCTTTTCGGTGCTGATCATTTTCTTTAGCAGCAAGTTCTGCGCCTGATATTTGACATTGCCGATCGCGAGCGCGCCGATGCCGACCGCGCCGCTGATCGAACCTGCGATCGGCGTACCGTTATGGAACGCATCGACGCCGGCGATACCGGCCGGCGGCACCGCATTCACATCCGCCGCCACTTTCAGTTGCGGCGCCGAAGCGATCAATTGCGCGCTCAACAGCTCGATGCCGGCCGCGCCGGTTGCAAACACCACATCGGCGGTTTTGATGTACTCGGCCTTGTCTGCGTCCGCGCCGGCCGTGATCGTGATCTCGCCCTCGCCGAATTCATTGCTGCACATGTCCGCCACGCTTTGCGCTCTATCGAGCTGGCGGCCGATGATTCTGACATTCGCGCCCGCGCGCGCCGCAATCACCGCCGCGGCTTGACCGACTGGCCCCGTGCCGCCGAGCGCCAGGATGTTTTTGCCTTCCAGCGTGGTATTGAATTTATTGATCAATTCGCGCTCGACCGCCGCGACCATGCCGGCCGCCGTCGTGAAAGCGCCGCTCGGATCCGCAAACACCGAGACTTCAAAAGGCGGCACCATCGAGCGTTTGGCGATTTTGAGCATGTCCATCGCCTGTTTGGTATCGCGTCCGCCGATAAAGATGCCGGTGCGTTTCAAGTTTTTCGCGCTGCGCGAAAAAATCGCATCCTGAACCAAACCCTGAACTTCGCTCGGTTCGACATTGATATAAGGCACGGCCGAAATCCAGCCGGCATCCATCGCCATATTGACGTCGAACGGACTCAGATTTTTGGCGGTTGTCAGCATGTGTAAAATAAATGGTTTTTCCATGGTACTACCCCCTTAACTAAAATAACCGTAAAGTATAAAAGAATTCCCTCAGCAAAAACAATCAAAAGCACCTGACGGATTTAAAATAGCCTGGAATTTGTGTATGATCTGGGATTTTACCAGGGAAATTCGCCCCTTTATCCGATGCCTTCCCGCAAAGACGAACAACGCCGCACAGCCCGCCTGGCGCGCGATCGACAAACCGACAAGGATGCGCTCAGCGCGGCTCTCTGCACCCGAATCAACGCGCAAGCCGCCTATCAAGCCGCCGACACGGTGCTGTGGTATATCGGCTGCAAATCCGAGGTCAGAACGCTGCCGTCCTTGCGCTTCGAACTGGATAAGCACAAGCGCATCGTGATTCCTTATTGCACGCACGACGAGCACGGCCGGCGCAAGCTGGGTTTGTGGCATCTTCAAAATCTTGCCGAACTGGCGCCCGGCACCTGGGCTATTCCGGAGCCGCCGAAGGCGCGCTGGGGCGAAGCCGGCAAGGAAGTTTCGCCTTCCGAACTCGATCTGATCATCGTTCCGGGCGTCGCGTTCGATCTGCATGGCGGCCGCCTCGGCAATGGCGCGGGTTATTATGACCGCCTGCTTGCCGGCATAAGAAAGGATACGGTGTTGTATGGCGTCTGTTTCGAGTCGCAGTTGCTGGATCGGGTCGAGATGGACGCTCACGACATCCCGATGGACTTTGTGATCACCGAAAAAGCCCTTTATCCCTGCCGCGAACGCTAGCCAGCACGATGGATTTAAACACAATAAAGAGCGGACTGGCGACTTCGCCCGCCTTCGTGATCGATAAGGACGCCCTGCGCGCCAATTTACAAACCCTGGCCGAACTGAAGAAACAGAGCGGCGTCAACCTGTTATATTCGATCAAGTCGCTGCCCTTGTCGGAGGTCTTGCAAACGGCAAGGCCCTTCGTCGACGGCTTTTCGGTCAGCTCGCTGTTTGAAGCCCGGCTCGCGAAAGAAATCCTGCAAGAAACCGGCAGCATTCATCTGACGACGCCCGGCATCCGGCCGGATCAGATCGACGCCTTGAGCGAGTGCTGCACCCATATCAGCTTCAACTCGCTAAGCCAATTTCAGCGCTTTAGCCCGGCGTTGCGCGGCAAGGCATCGGCCGGACTGCGGATCAACCCGAAGCTATCCAATTTAAATGATGAACGCTTCGACCCTTGCCGCCCGCATTCCAAACTCGGCGTGGCGATCGAGGACCTCGAAAGTCTGGATTCCTGGGCGGGCATCGAAGGTCTGCATTTGCACAACAGCTTTTCCGCGACCGCTTATAGCGCGTTGATCGAAACCCTGCAAAAGATCGAAGACCGTTTTGGCGACAAGCTAGGCCAACTCGACTGGATCAATCTCGGCGGCGGCTATTTATACGGCAACATCACCGACCATCGCCCGTTCATCGATCTCATCCTGCGGCTCGAAAGCCGCTACGGCGTGCAAGCCGTTATCGAGCCCGGCAAGGCGGTCGTCGGCAACGCGTGCCATCTGGTCGCGGCGGTGCTGGATGTTTTCATCAGCGACGGCAAGACCGTCGCTATTCTGGACACCAGCGTCAACCATCATCCCGAGGTGTTCGAATACCAGCGCCGGCCCGACCTGGCCGAGCATCAGCCGGAAGGCCAATATGCGGCGATTCTAGCCGGCAGCACCTGCCTGGCCGGCGATCTGTTCGGCGAATACCGCTTCGCGGCGCCGCTCGCGATCGGCGACAGGGTCGTGTTCACGCACGTCGGCGCCTATAGCCTGGTCAAGGCGAATCGTTTCAACGGCTGCAACCTGCCCGATATTTATATCGCCGGCGACGGCAGGCTCGACTGCGTGAAACAGTTCAGCTTTGATGATTTTCGCAGACAATGGCGATGCGAACGGGATAGATTCTTGAACCCGGCAGCGGCCTTCACCGCCTAAGGATTCGGTCAAAATTAACTATCCGAAAGCCACGGTTAACGGATTGCGCCATAAAATTTTTCGTGCCTTTCGTGATTTTCGTGGACAATGCGTAACATCAGCCATTAATTGACTACAGGAATTGCCATGAAAGCCATCATGATGACCGCCGCCGGCGGCCCCGAAGTCTTGTCGCTCCAGGACATCGACGAACCCCAAATTGCCTCGCCGACCGACATCAAGGTCAAACTGCATGCGGCCGGCGTCAATCCGATCGACACCAAGGTCCGCAGCCGGGGCGTGTTTTTCCCGAATCCGCTGCCGGCGGTACTGGGCTGCGACGGTGCGGGCGAAGTCGTCGCGGTCGGCGCCGCGGTCGACCGCTTCAAACCCGGCGACAAGGTCTGGTTCTGTCATGGCGGACTCGGCCGCGAACAAGGCAACTATGCCGACTATACGGTGCTGGACCAACGCTGGGCCGGCTTGGTGCCGACGACCTTGTCGTTCGCCGAAGCGGCCGCCTCCCCGCTGGTGTTGATCACCGCCTGGGGCGCGCTCTTTGACCACGGCGGCCTGCAGGCCGGCCAAACCGTGCTGATCCACGCCGGCGCGGGCGGCGTCGGCCATGTCGCGATACAGCTCGCGAAACTGAAAGGCGCGCGCGTGATCACGACGGTCAGCTCCGAACAAAAAGCCGAATTCGTCGAGGCGCTGGGCGCGGACGAGGTGATCAATTATCGAACCCATGACTTTGCCGAGGCGGTCGATCAATTGACCGCCGGCAAGGGCTGCGATCTGGTTTTCGATACGGTCGGACCTGCCGTATTCGAACAAAGCATTCCGGCCACCGCGCATTTCGGCCGCCTGATCACGATCCTCGACCCCGGCGCGCTGAACTGGGCCGAAGCCCGGATGCGCAATCTGCTGATCGGCTTCGAGTTGATGCTGACGCCGATGCTCAGGGACTTGCACGAGGCACGCGACAGGCATGTGGCTATGCTGAACCAATGCGCAACCTGGTTCGACCAGGGCCGCTTACAGATTCATGTCGGCGAGCAATTGCCGCTGGCGGACGCCGCGCTCGCGCACGCAAAGATCGAAGAGGGTCATGCCCAAGGAAAAATCGTATTGACGATTTAGCCCTGCCCGATCGCCAAATCATTTGCGGTCACAAAAAAAAGGCGCTTAACCTAATCGATTAAGCGCCAACATCCATAACAACATTGGAGGAGAGAACTCACAGCTCCATCCCTAGAACACATCATTTACTCAGCATTTTTGGTGCCAAATTGCAATGCGCCTACCCGCCCCCTCATTGAGCGACCGCGCAGTTCTGCCATCAGACTGGATGCTGAGGAGATTGACCCTGAAAAAGCCGCGCCATCCGATCCCGGCAAGTCCCGACTGTTACCCTAACGCATTAAATCGTGCACTAAAAACAGGATTTTTGTGGGTTTTTGAGCGATGATTGCACACCTATAGTGCGTATCCAGCATGTTAGAGACAGACTTGACCCATGTTTCGATTTGAAAAGAGAGCATGAAAACGGACATCCAGACCATTGTTAGCGGCTACGGTAAGATTTTTTTGATCCTGTTTTGATAATCCGCCTCGGACAATACCCCACTGACGCCTTCGCGTTGATGCGCCGCATCGAAGAAATAAGTTCTGGGTATTTCGCCATACCATTTCGGATCCATTTCATAACGGAGTTTTTGCGTGTCCTCCTCCGCAAAAACCCAGTTTTCCACATCGGCCAAATGAATTTTGCCCAAGATTTGTTGAATTTCCTCGCTTGCGCTTAAATCATCGGCGGCCAGCAGGACGATTTTGAGTTCCGGTTTTTCCTGGTGGATTTGGTGCAGCAACGCCATGTCTTTCATACAGGATGGACAATTGACCGACCACACCGCCAGGATGAACGGTTGACCGGCATGGCTTGCCAAAATCTGCGGGTAGCTTCCCGAAACAAAGGCTTGCAGCGTGGTGGACGGGACGGTGACCTCCGTTTTTTCGGCCGGCAAGCGTTCATCACCGGCCTGAGCGATCCGAACGACTGCGACCAAGACAATCAATACCAGGCGGGCAAAAAGGGTTTTTCGTGACATGGAAAATAATCGAGAAATTTTGAAGTTTTCAATGCAGAGGTATCAGGCGGTATCCTTCGGTTTTGCTGTTCCAGGAAACGAAAATGCCCTGCTGATGGCTTAATAAAAAAGGATAGTCGGCTTCGTTCCTGGCTTCGGCGACCGCTCTCGCGGCAGACCAGCTCTGGCCACTGTCGCCGGACTCCATGACCTGAAGCTGCGTTTTAACACCGTCATATTCAGTCCAGGCCAGAACGACATGCTGTCCCTGCGCCATAATGTCGGGATGGCTGGGCAACCTTTCGGCGTTTCCGAACGGTAAGGGATCGGAAACGTGTTCGCCCTGATCGATCGAATACGCATAAAACACTCCCTGCCGGACGCCGCCTTGCGTAAACCAGGCAAGATGGAAGCGGTTGTCGGCGCCGACCGCCAGGGCCGGACCGTGTTCGGGACAGGCCTCGATCTTCCATTGATCGACGGTCGCGCGCCGCAATAAAGGCGGCTTGCCATCCTCCTGCAGCAAGATCAAGCCATGATCGCGGATACTGCCGGGGTAAATAAAGCGCGCCAGCAACACCGGTCGCTGCTTATTGTCCAACGCCGCGGCAATGCGGCAACACTCGCAAAGCGTGTCGGCGACCTTGCTAACCATCTCCCCGGAAGGGCTCTTCGCCGCCAGGACAGTCGAATAAATCGCATTGCCGGGCAGCCTCCAGTCGCTACGATCGCGCTCATCATGCCAAAAAGCGTAAACCCGGCCCGCCTCGCCGGGAATTAATTTTGCTTGATAGCGGTTCGCTTCTTCCTCCTTGCCGCCGACCGGCGCGGGCGAAGTAAAATGCAGGCCGGCGTCCGCCGACACGCTGGAATAAAGCATCGCCGGTTGTTTTTCGCCTTCGGCCGGATAGATCACATAGACATTTCCGGCGCGATCGACGGTGATGCCGGGATGATTTTCACCGCTGACCTTGATCCGCTGCGACTCGGGATTAATCACCACAGGCGCGCTGAAAGTCTTGCCCTGATCGGTCGAATAGTCGACATAAATATGCTGTTTATCGGGCGTGGCTCGCCATAATTTGCCGTCAGGGCCGAAAGCCGCGGCTACCTGCAATCCGCCGTGAACATGAACACGGCTCGCATCGGAATCGACGGGCTGTGTGCTTTGCGCACAGGACAGCAGGCCGAAAGCGCCGATCAAAAAAAGCCAGCCCATCCAAGAAGGTCGACGCAACGCCACGCTCGAGCTATATCCCGCATTCATTGCCATAGAGAGGCCCTACGCTTCATCGTCACAAAATAACACTCCACGCGACTGACTGCACACTAAAATGCCGCAACGAGACGGTAAACGATCCGGTAATCCGGCGGTGTTTGATAGCCGTTAAAATCCTTTACGATCGGCGCCCCAAACGACAAGGCGGTATTCCAATGCTTACCGCCGGAAAAACGGACGCCGGGCGAAATATACACCGTATTGCCGCCCGAATTCGGATCGGATAAGCCGCCGGTTTCTTGTTTGTCGCGCCACTCGCCGTTAAGTTCCAAAATAGCCGTCCACGGCGCATTGTTGCTGGAAGCGAAAAACGCATTACGCACCGGCGCGCCGAAAGCATAGGAAAGCGCGATGTTGTATTCGAACGAATCACCCAGATTGGTATTTTGCGCGCCTTTCGTCGCGACCGTATAGAGTCCGCTGGTATCAAGGGAGAACGCCCCCATCGTTCGCGTAAAGGCAAGCCCCATTGAAGGATCCCAGGAACCGCTGCCCGGCTGATGATGCGCTTCAAAGAAATTGCCTTGATTGTCCTTGACCGAAGTTCGGCCGGTCGGCGTTTTCAGGCTGAAAAGCAGCGCCACATGATTCAAATTGTCGTCGGTATGAAAAAAACGGTACTGACCGAAAAACCTAACATCGCCAAAACCGTTAGCGTCGCCCATTTTGGTCACGTGATCCACAGGCGAGCCCTCATCTTCAGGCTCATCCGGCGAACGAATGTTGGAGCGCAATATATAGGGCACCCGCAAACCCAGCGTCAGATCGTCGGTGACTCCATAGGCGGCAAACACAGACGGCTGCAAATAGGTGCCGATGCTATGCACATCGCCATGGGCATCGTCGACCGCATTATTCTTCAGGCTGAGTAATTCAGCATCCGAAGCGCTATCGAAGCTCGTGAAATTGGTCACGATGCCTCCCGCCCACATACCGTCCGGCAAAGAAACCGCCGTTTGCGTGATAACCGGCGCGGCCGTGCCGATACCGAAACCGAGGGATCCGTGATCCGCAAACACCGCACGGCTTTGCGCAAGCATGACCGGAGCCAAAAGGATAGCCGGCAAGATTTTTTTGAACTGTTGCATAGGCTTGATTCCTTATAGGATAGAAAAAGAATTTTGATGAATATTGATTATTTGAATTCGAAATGGGCTATCGACCATTCAATGAGACACCTGACATTCAACGGCATGCTTCTGCCAACCCTTTATTAGGATTTTGCTAGGTATTCATACCACTATTTTTCTTGACCCTGCTTTGTTCTAATGGCGCCAAACATTTGGGTATTTTGTCTCTCACCAATAATAAATTAAACCATTTACTTACTGTGCACAAGGCGAAATTGATTTTACCTTAAGGCGGCTAGGTTTTGATTTTTAACCCTCTCCTTTATCACCGCAATCCAGGCATACAACGCCGGAAACTTACAGAAATTCATTTTCCGTTGCATAACCGGCATGAATTTATTCTTCATAGGGGTAAACCCTAAAATTAAGGACCGGTAATATGAAAACGCAAATATTCCGCCATTTCCAATACACGATGTTGTTAGTCATGTTGACAATCGGCTTGCAGCCGGCTCATGCGGCGGCCTACTTGCCTCTCGTGAATAACCCGCTGCCGGAAATGCTCAAAAAAGTCGTTCCCGGCGTCGTGAATATTTCGACCCGGACACGAATCCGCTACGAAGAAAACCCGTTGCTGCGCGACCCGTTCTTCCGGCGTTTTTTCGACATTCCGAATATGCCGCTGGAACGCGAAAGACAGAGCCTGGGCTCGGGCGTGATCATCGACGCCTTAAAGGGCCATATCATCACCAACAACCATGTGATCGACAAAGCCGACAAGATCACCGTCACGCTACAGGACGGCCGCAATGTGGAAGCCAAGCTGGTCGGCAGCGACCCGACCACCGATGTGGCACTGATCCAGATACCCGGCGGCAATCTGGTCGAACTACCGAAAGGTAATTCGGATAGTTTGCAGGTCGGCGATTTTGTGGTCGCGATCGGGAGCCCTTTCGGCTTGGGGCAAACCGTCACCTCGGGTATCGTCAGCGCCTTGGGCCGCCGCAGCCTGGGCATCGAGGGCTACGAAGACTTCATTCAAACCGACGCCTCGATCAATCCCGGCAACTCCGGCGGCGCCTTGGTCAATCTGCAAGGCGAACTGATCGGCATCAATACCGCGATCGTCGGCCCCAGCGGCGGCAACGTCGGCATCGGTTTCGCGATTCCGATCAACCTGGCCAATCAGGTTGTCAACCAGATCATTCAGTTCGGCAAGATTCAACGCGGCCAGCTCGGCATTCAGATACAGAACCTGACGCCGGACCTAGCCAGTGCGTTCGGGATCAAACAGCAGCATGGTGCGGTGATAGCCGGCATCGTGCCGGGCTCGCCAGCCGAGAACGCAGGACTGCAAAGAGGCGACGTGGTGATTGCGGTGAACGGCCAAGCCGTGGACTCCGCCACCAAGCTGCACAATCACATTGCCCTGATGCAGGTCGGCGACATGGTCAGCCTGGATATCCTGCGCGACGGTGGCGAACTGAATATCAAGGCCAGGATCGCCAAACCGGTCGCGGTCAGACGGCCGCAGCCGTATTAATCTTCGATCGAAAGTCCGCGGTTTGTAACGCTTTACGGCGTTCCGAACCGCAGCTCAAGCGTGGTCGATACAGACACCGGTATCGCTGCATAACAGAGGGCATGCAAATGTCACCAACAGTCATAGTTCCTTCGCCTGGAATAATGCAGAGAACGGCGATGGTATGGACAGATTACCCTTTGGATATTTTGAATTTTTACCGATACGCTTTTTCATCGTTGGTTTTCCATCTTATAAATCACATTGACGCTATTTCTAAGCATGATCGTGGCAGGAGCAAAAATGATTTGCGATGAGCTTCTGTCGTCGCTACCCATCATGCTTTTTTTGAAATAGCCAGGCGCATTGAATCTGTCTCCAATAGCATCAAAACTGAGTTTCGAAATACCATATACAGAACCCAGTTTAACGCCAATCCCATTGGCCATATTCTCAGCCTGTTTTTTCGCATCGGCGCAAGCCTCAGCCATCAAATTTGCCTCGATCTCTTTTCGCTTCACGATGTCGAAATCCGCGTTGATATCCACGACGTTCTTCATTTTCAGCAAATTTTCGTACAAAGGGATGTAATGCGTCAGACCACGCAGCTTGACCTTGAAGCGCTGCGTTACCTCATAACCGCTGATTTTTTGATTTTCGTCATCTTTCCGGTACTGTTTGTCTATGTTGTAAGTTTCAAAATCGTGTTCCGGAATTCCCATTTCTTTGAACAACGCAATCAACTCCACTCCCCGTTTATAAACCACATCAAGCGCAGCCTCCGGTTTCGAGTCCTGCACTTCTACTGTGAAGGTAATTGTCGCCATATCGGGCGGGACTTCCTTTTCCGCACTTCCCCCGACGTAGATAAAAGGAAATTCCGGCAATTCTTTTGCCATGGCAGCGGTCATTGACGATAGCAGCATGACAACGATAGCAGTGATGTTCTTCATAACTCTGATGTCCTTTGGGCTTGAAAATGGATCAGCCTAGGCAAAGGCTGGGCGCGATTAGACTAACATATATGCTAAGTTACCATTAAAGCAATCACAAGCCATTCAACAAAAATCCGTTGCCGGAATTGCGCCATACCGCGCTAAAATGCCGGCTTTCACAACAACGTTAAATAGACACTGTCATGACGCAATGCAACGCTATCTCCTGCGAATTGCACGATTACATCGAAATCGCCTGCATGTACGGCTACCGGGTCAAACTCGAATTCAAAGACGGCCAAAGTCTTGAAGGCAAGTTGGTCGATGTGATGACGACGGCAGAAAAGCGGGAATTTTTGGTGATCGACAACGGGCAGAAACAGCAGGTCGAACTGAACCAACTCGCCCGGATGACAACATTGACGCCGAATGCGTCTTTTAAAGAAGTGGCGTTTTAACAACGCACAGGATCTTGGCTGGACGGCGTTTGAAACGCCGTCCACTGCTGAGGACGGGATAGGAAATCCCGTCCCGCTTTGAAATTCCGTTAAAAGGTAATTTTGCCGTATACGGTCGCGTAAGGCGCATTATCGCGCAGCTTTTTATAGACCACTTGCGGATACCAAGTGCTTGATGTCGAAGGCAGTGTAACCAGCAAGTCGGCCTTCTGGCCCGGCGAAATGTCGAAACTGGTCACGGTCTTCGACGTCGGCAGGGCGCGGCCGTCGCGGATATAAACGGTGAACGCTTTCAGATTGCCGGCCACGTCCTTGATTTGAAAAGTCGAATTGGTCGAATGCATGCCGATCAGGCGAAACGCGACCTTTTTATTTTTCGCCGCCGACAGGGTCTGGGCCGGCGCGGAAGTCGTTTTGCCTTCCTTGCCGCCGAGCAGGAAATACTGCGGATTGTAGTCGGCAAAGACCGTCGAATCGCCGCTTGCGCTATGGTAGGCAGGGTCTACCGTACTCAACACATAGACCTGCGAATAATCATAGGCCGTTGCCGGATCCTGATTCAGACGGTTCAGAAAATTGCCGGACGCATCGCGCGGCCGCACGATCACGGCACTATACATCCCCATTTCCAGATGTTTGACAGTGTGCACATGGCAATGATAGGCATAACTGCCTTCATGCCCGACAGACGGCGACCAGGTGTAAGTATCGCCGGTGACGGTGTTGCCGTTCGTTTCGGGCACGCCGTCCTCGCTGGTTTGAACATCGGCGCCGTGCAGATGAACGGTGTGACCGTTATAGGGGAACGATTCCTGCGGCGTCATCATATTCACGTTCAACGTCAGGTTCAGCGTATCATTGGCGCCGATTTCCAGAATAGGCCCCGGGGTAGTTGCGCTGCCCATCATGCCACCTCCCCCCATTCCTCCACCGCCCATCATGCCGCCGCTGCAATCGTAATAACCCCAGAATGAGACCGATTGACCGCTCAGAGACTTGTTCAGCGAGCCGACGCAGAGGGTTTTGTTAATGGTAGCCGCCGATAGCGGCGATGAAGCCAGGCCTATGACGCTTAACAATAGAATGGATACTGATTTTTTCATGGGTTTCCTCCTGGATTATTGCATCATGATCATGGTGGCACCGCCGTTCAAATACACCCCATTGGCGGTCTCGGACTGGGCGGTATGAAAGTGCATCGGGTATTCGCCGGTCTGGTTGACGGTATAAAGCACTTCGGCCACGCTCATCGGCGGCACATTGATCGTGTCTAGCTGTTCAAACGGCACTGGCTGACGGTTGCCGTTGATGTTGATGACCTCGAAGTGATTGCCATGGAAATGCAGCGAGTGGCTGAATTGTCCGGCATTGACGATGCGCACCAGCGTCACCTCGTCCATCATGCCCATGATCATCGTGCCATGGTCCATCATCGCGTCGAAGCCGCCGAGGCCGTTGATCATGAAATAATTCGGCTTGTACACCGAAGTGTTGACCGTGCCGCCTGTGGATGCGACATCGTTCCAGCGCGGCTTGTCCATGTCGCTGATCACCCAGGTGCGCTCGTGGTCATAGGCGGGGCCGCCGCTCCAGGCGGTATTGCCGTTGTCGGCCGGGCGCACGATGAAGGCGCCGTGCATGCCCATTTCCCGGTTGATAGTGTTGTTCAGCGTGTCGCTGTACAGATAGCTGCCCGCGGTCGGCGCGGTGAACGAATAGACCTTGCTGCCGCCCGGCGCGATCGGATTGGTATCTGTCGTCACGTTTTGGACGACAAAATTATGTTGCACCGTGCGGTGGTTATACACGGTCACGTTGACCGTATCGCCTTCATTGACCGCCAAGGTCGGCGCCGGCACGATAGGCAAGCCGGCCGTTTGCCCATAGCCCCACACCGACAGGGTGGTGCCGCCTGCGCCGGTGATGGTTAAATCGCCGTTATCGATGTGTAGTGTAAAGTCTCGCACCGCCGCCACCGCGTCGGTTTGCAGAATACAATGCTGTCCTATCAGCAACAAGGCATAAAAGCCCAATTTTTTAAGCATGTTTCTTTCCTTTAGTTAATGAGATTGCCGGTGTCCCCGGTCTTTTTATATCCCACGCTTGACGGCGACGGCTTTCAGGCTTTGCCATCGAACAACGGGCTACAAGATCGCATTTAAGGCAAGACGCATGCCAATTACTTTATGTCGATAAACTAATGCTTTTGAGGGGGATTGAGAAAAAAACAGGTCATATGCCACAGAATGGGTGTGGCATATGACCTGTTTTTTGATCCATAGAAGAAGGCTCGGAATAGCAGGTGAATGGCGTAAAATAGCTCAGACCATTTCCGTGAATGATTACCCCACCCGCCGGTCGGGTTTTGCAAACCCGACCGTGACGTTTCGTATCCTTTGCCATCGCGCAAGGCACAAAACGTAAGCAACGGGGTTGGAAACCCCGTCGCGCTCATTCCTATCGGCAAACATTAATTCATCGAATGATTGGGTGGGATTTTTCGCGGAAATCGCCTCAAATGCAGAAGGCAAATGCGCCACTGACTGCACAGGGTTTATAAGCTCTGGTAAACTATCGCTTTTTTCACCTCGTTTTAATCCATTTCATGTCCAAAGATATTCGCATTGCAAGATTTAGCGGCAAGGCCATCGAACCTTATATCAAGGAACTGGCTCGTCTGCGAATCCAGGTATTTCGTGAGTTCCCGTATTTGTACGACGGCACTTATGAATATGAAGAAAAATACCTGCAAACCTATCTGAACTGCCCACAAAGCGTGATCGTGATTGCGTTCGACGGCGACAAGATCGTCGGCGCCTCGACCGCGATTCCGATGCAGTACGAAACCGAGGAGATGAAACGGCCGTTCATCGAAAACGGTTATAAGCTGGAAGAGGTTTTTTATTGCAGCGAATCGGTGCTGGACAAGAATTACCGGGGCCTCGGCATCGGCGTGCGCTTTTTCGAGGAAAGAGAGGCGCATGCGCAGGAACTGGGAGGTTTCAAGCATATCACCTTCTGCTGCGTCGAACGGCCTGTAGACCATCCGCGCCGGCCGGCCGATCATGTGCCGCTCGACAAGTTCTGGAACAAGCGTGGCTATGTGAAGCATCCCGAACTGAAGACGACTTATCTCTGGAAAGACCTGGACGATGAAGTCGAAACCCCGAAACCGATGACCTTCTGGCTGAAACATGAAAGTTAAGATCGCTGCGGCGCAGTACGACATCGGTTTTCTCGAAAACTGGGGCAATTACCGGCAAAAGGTCGAACGCTGGGTCGGCGAGGCAGCAGACCAGGGCGCGAAGATTCTGCTGTTTCCCGAATACGGCAGCATGGAGCTCGCATCATTGTTCGGCCAGGCCATTTATTCCTCGCTGAGCAAGCAGCTCGAAGCGATGCAGTCTCTGCTCGACGACTATATCGCGCTGTACAAGGAACTCGCGCAAAAGCATCGATGCTATATCCAGTCCGGCACGTTTCCGGTGCGGATCGACGGCGAGATTTATCACAACCGCGCCTATCTGTTCATGCCGAACGGCGAGTTCGATTATCAGGACAAGCTGATGATGACCCGCTTCGAGAACGAGCAATGGCTGATCAATCGCGGCCTCGAATTGAAGTGTTTCGACACCGACTACGGCCGCATCGCGATCAACGTCTGTTATGACAGCGAGTTCCCGGTGCTGGCCAGAAAACAGGTCGAAGCGGGCGCGAATCTGATTCTGGTGCCGAGCTGCACCGACACGCTGGCCGGTTATCACCGTGTCCGCATCGGCTGCCAGGCGCGGGCGCTCGAAAACCAGTGCTATGTGGTGCAGTCGCCGACGGTCGGCCTTGCACCGTGGTCCGAAGCGGTCGATGTGAATATCGGCGCGGCGGCGATCTATACGCCGGTCGATCGTGGCTTTCCGGATAACGGCGTTTTAGCGATCGGCGAGTTGAACGCGAGCCAGTGGGTGTTTGCGGAAATCGATCTGGACGGCATCGCCAGGGTGCGGGAAAACGGTCAGGTATTCAATTACCGGGATTGGCCGTTGCAGCATGCGCCGGCTTTCGGCACCGCGTCAAACAACGCCTAGGATTTAACCGCGAAAAACAGCCCGGACCTGCGAGGTTTTGAGAATCTCGCAGGTCATCTGCGCCGTCATTTTGCCCGAATCCTTAGCGTATTTCAGGATAGACCCGCTCTTTAACGCGATCCGAGGACATGATGTAAGGCGCTGTCTTGGCGACGCCCGAGGCGACAAGCACTTTGATCGCGGCCTGGGCTTGTTCGTAGGTCTCGCGCCGCAGCACGACACCATAGTAACCCGATGCGCTTAATATCACTTCGCTCGGGTTACCGCTGTTAATAAGTTCCTTGGCGCGCTCGATCGCTTCATCTTTCGATGTTGTCGATAATAGAACGACTAGCGATGCGCCGGGGACTGCCGGTTTAGGCTTCATCTCTCCATTGCTCGAAGGGCGCGACTCGGAAAGCTGCTGCTTATACATACTCGCCAAATCACCGGATTCAGCAGGCGCCGCGGATTCTCCCTCATTCGCGTGCGAGACGGCTTGTTCAGAAATAAGCGGCTCCGACTGCCCCGCCTCGGTTTTTTGGAGTGGTACCGAGTGCGCAGGACCGGGCTGCGGTTGCTGAGGCTCCGTTTCGGCAGAAGTATCCGCGACATCCGTTGGGATCAACGCAGGCGGCCTGAGGAAATACCAGCCGCCAAACGCCGTGGCCAATATCACTAGGGTTATCATGAAAATCCACACATACCGCCGCGGGCTTTTCTTAGGCACTCCGGTGGGCGCCAGTGTCTCATCCACCCCCAGTATGCGAGTATAGCGCTCCTGGAGCGCTTTCGCGATTGAATCGTCGTCGTTTGTATTTTTCATACGTCAGCGCAGATAATCAGTAGGATTCAGATAAAACATGAGTTTCCATCCCTCCGTGCGCGTGGAATACCGGTCGAGGTAAGGAATCAGACTCATGATCGAATAATGTAAGTGCGTCGGCCTGCCTTGGGCGTTCCCGCTGTCTCCAACCGTGCCGACCACATTCCCCTTGTACACCCAAGTCCCCATGCCGACCGTTGCCGAGTCGAGATGAGCGTAATAATGCAGACGCCATTTCGAATCGAAGATCATCAGCGCATTGCCGCCGAGTTTCAATTCGCCCTGATACACGACCACGCCGGAAGCCGCCGCCAGAGCGGGCGTTCCCCGGCGCGCGAAAATATCGATGCCTTTATGGACACCGGATTTTCCCCAAGGTTCGCGCCAGAACGCATCCCGATTCCAGTCCTTCGCGGTTGCGCCTTCCACCGGAATGATCAGGTCTTGTTCGAGAAAGAGTCCGATGTCGAGCATAAAGAAAAGCAAAGCCAGGAGCGCAATCCCACCCCATTCACGTTTGCTTATGTTGAATTTGGCATCCATTGGCTTGTATTTGCAACCTCTCATACCGATGTTGATTTCGAATCAGCCCAAACATTTTAATTATTTCTTAAGCAAAAAGCATACCCCAATACCGGCCTTCATGTCGAATCAAAAAAAACTGAGACAAGCTGTAAGTCATGCGAAATGTCATTGCCCTACAGGACTCATGGAAAGAAAGCAGAGGCAGCCCTCAAAATGCAAAATCATGCATCACCGGCTGACAGGGCGAGAAAAAAAAGGCCCGCAATACGGGCCTTTTAATATTGACTCAATAGGAGTTAACGTTTGCGGATGTAGACTTGAGTTTTGTCATTGTCGCCAAAAAATGGGACCAGATAATCATCCGCGGTGTCAAACCCAATAGCTTTTCCGTCCGGCGAAATAGCGGGCCCAGCTGCATCAGCCGCTCCTTGTTCACCCCCGGAATCGACGTTGGCGCGCGACATCAGATTGGTTTTGCTGTCATAAACATAAATGTCGGCTTTGTTATTAGTATCCCCATTCCAGAACAGGCCCAAACCCAACTGATCCGATATAAGATTATCGGCGGTTGACCTAAACGCCACGGTATAGGCTGTGGAAATACCCGCAATAACAGGGGCCGTACTCTCTGCATTCTTAGTTATTTCCCTAGAAGCCTCTCCAGTCACATTACCATCTACGCCATGTGGGGCACTGATACGTTTAACGGACTTGATTTCGCCTTTACTCAAGTCGTCTTGAGGGTCGTTCGAAGAGCCGGGCTGAAATTCGACAACGAACACATCTGAATCGTTGTCACCAACGTCAGCAGCAACTGAATCAAGATTGTCCGCCTTCGATTCGAAAGCGATCAGGTAGCTTTTGCCCTTGCCGCCTCCGGTAATCGAGGGGTTAGAACTGTCGTCATTGCCTTCAGTAGAAACGGAAAATCCCGTTGCAGAGGTAGCCTCTAAGGCGCCGCTAAGCTGGTACATTCTGAACGTAAGCCGGTCATAAAGAAAAGTATCCCTTTTCGACGTGCCCGTCACGCCCGAAACCAAGTTGGTAGCAGTGCTTTGAAAAGCGACGAAACGTCCATCCGGTGATATTGCCGGATTTGTGCTGCTGACTGTGGCAGGCGAGTTGTCTTTAGCTTCATCGGATGGCGTGTTGGTTCCGGCTGTGTGGACAGCGCTAATCAATTCGATTGTCTTGGTTTTAAGATCGAGCAAGTAAATATTTTTCTTATTGCTAGCACTCATCGAAAACCCGGGAATTAAGTTCGTCGCTTCCGACTCGAATGCGACAAAGCCTGCCTTGAGTGTGCCGGCAATGACAGGATTGGTGCTGGCGTCGTTAGCCTCGATAACAACTCTCCATGGCGCATCGATTTTGGATAAAGCTTTACCGAAAATATCCTTCGAATTCGCGGTATCTATCAAGCCATCAGCGCCGTCCATAATGCCGCTGAGACGGTAGGTTTTCTTTTTGGCGACATCCCGCAGAAAAATGTCCGTCTCTTTATCATTGCCGGTATCAAGATTACTATCCAACGTTAGCAGATCCAGATTATCTGCATTCGATTGAAATACCACCAGCTTGCCATCGGCGGATAGGGATGGATTTTCGCTATCTGCAAAATCATCAGGCGACCACCAATCGGAATCGTCGTTTCTGGTTTCCTGACCCAAGTTGTTCACGCTGATACGGGAAACGACTTTGCCACCGGTCTTCAGAAATACATCTGTGGCGTTGTTGCCATCGCCGAATGCTAGATTTTCGGCATCGGACTCGAATGCGACTGCAGTCCCGCCTTTCGATAATGAAGCATCGTTACTGCTGCCATTACCGACGATTTGCTGGGCATTGACGCTGACCATCGCGGTGCTGCCCGCTATGGCATTGTGTTGCGTCATAGCAGCTAGAACAGCTATACACAACAGGTTTCGATTAAAATATTTCACAGGATCTCCTCCCTAGATTAATAAGAAAAACTAAAGCTTAAAAAGTATAGCTAGCTTTAAAATTGAAACTTTCTTAAGCCACTGGAACAGAGGAATCTTGATTGATTGTGTTAAGTGGTTGGCAAAAATAGTCGTTGGCAATAAGTTAACAGCACAACCTGGGTGAGAAAAAAAAGGCCCGCTAAGCGGGCCTTGTTAATATTGGCTCAATAGGGGTTAACGTTTACGAAGATAGACTTGAGAGTTGTTGTTGTCACCAAAAAATGGGACCAGATAATCATCCCTAGTTTCAAATCCAACGGCTTTCCCATCCGGTGATAAGGAAGGTCGTATAGCATCTACGCTTCCTTGTTCTCCCCCGGCGTCGACATTGGCACGGGAGAATAAGCGGGTCTTGCTGTCGTAAACATAAATGTCGGCTTTTTGATTGCTGTCTTCATTCCAAAAAATATCCAGCGTATCCGCTAACAAATTGTCTGCAATTGAATGAAAGGCCACTGTATAGGCAGTATTGCTACCCGCAATGACTGGGGCAGCACTGCCGCTTGTACCGCTGCCATCTCTTCGTGCCTCCTCGGTCACATTGCCGTTTGCGTCAACCGGCCCGCTGATTCGCTTAACCGACAGGATTTCGCCAACGCTCAAAGGATCATTAGGTACTGTGGATGTGCCGGATTTAAATTCGACCACAAAAACATCCAAGTCGGAGCCTGTATCGCCTCCTGGCACGGAATCAAGATTGGTAGCCGTTGAGTCGAATGCAATCAGGTAGCTCTTGCTCTTGCCACCTCCGGTAATGGATGCATTGCCGCTGTCGCCATTGCCTTCGGCAGTCACCGAAAATGGAGCAGCGGCACTCAAGGCGCCACTCAGTTGATACATTCTAAAAGTTATCCGGTCGTAGAGAAAAATGTCGGTTTTCGCTGTATCGCTGACGCCAGATACCAAATTGGTCGCACGGCTTTGAAACGCGACAAAACGTCCGTCGGGAGAAAGTGCCGGGTTGAAACTATCGACAGCAGCGGGCGTGGCATCTCGGGCCTGGTCCGTTGGAGCGCCGGTCTCGGGATCATGGATTGCGCTGATCAATTCGATTTTTTTGGTTTTCAGGTCGATGATATAAATATTTCTAATATTGGCGGTTGTTGTCAGAGGCGATAGATTGGTTGCTTTCGATTCGAACGCGACAACTCCGGCTTTCAGCGTGCCGGCGATGACTGGGTTAGTGCTGGCATCATTGGCTTCTGTCAGAATTTTCCAGGGAGCGTCGGCTTTTACTAGGGGCTGGTTCTTTGCATCTTTAAGGTCGGGCGTTATCACATTGTCGGCACCGTCCATAATCCCGCTCAGCCGATAGGTTTTCTTTTTAGCGACATCGCGCAGAAAAATATCCGTTTCTTTGCCATTGTTGGTGTCGTTATTCGTGTCTTGCGTTAATAGATCCAAATTGTCTGCATTGGATTGGAAGACCACAAGTTTTCCGTCGGCTGAAATAGATGGGCTTCCACTGTCTGCATAGTTATTCGAACTCCCCCAACTTGATGCGCTGTTGAATCCCTCCTGGCCCAGGCTATTAACGCTGATGCGGGTCAGGGTTTTACCCCCGCTCTTTAGAAATACGTCTTTGGCCCTATTGCCGTCACCTTGAGCTAAATTAGTTGCGGACGACTCAAACGCGACTGCTACGCCGCCGTTCGACAGGGAGGCATCGTAACTGTCGCTGTTACCGACGATTTGCTGCGCGTTGACGCTGACCATCGAGGTGCTGCCCGCTATGGCATTTTGTTGCGTCACGGCGGCTAGCACGGATATCCACAACAAGTTTCGGTTAAAAAATTTCATAAGATTTCCCCCAATATTTATAATAAATACTAACGTCAAAAAACTACAGCTAGCTCTGAAATAATAAGCTTTTTTAATGCAGTTGGACAGGGAATATTGATCGATTGCGTTAAGACAGGCAACCCATAAGCTAACCTTAAATCAATACCTTATGAATACCTGAAGAATACAAACAGACTTTTCGCTACGCTCTAATCAAGTTAGGATAGAACACGACTCCCTTCCCATAATTGAATGAACTCAAGCGAAAGATTAACTACCAATAATTTATTGGATTATTCCATTCATGACAGCCATTCCTGTTTTGTCCGGCCGAGGCTTTATAATGCTTCATCAACACGCGGCAGACAAACCGCCGCACCCAAATAAAGCCCCACCGCAGTCAAAATCAGCACATTGAAGCCGCCGTGGATCGCGATCAGAGTCGCAAGACTCGCACTGATCACCGAGGCAAAACCGTTGACGCCCCAGGCCCAGGGGATCAGGCTCGGCGATAAGACGGCGGCGCGTTGCAGGCCGAGCGGGAACGGCATGCCCATCAAAAACCCCAGGGGCGAGATCAAGAGCACGGTCACCGCGATTTTGACCGGGACGAACTGATCGAGAAACACACCGGTCAGGTTTTTAAAGAACAGAATATAGAACAGCGCCAGCGCCGCAATGCCGAGGATCGGCGCAAAATGCCCATGGCGCATAGCGTGCAGCGACCGCGACGCATAGCTTCCCAGGCTGGCCGAAATCAGAAACGTGCACAACACCACGGTGACCGAATACACCGGATGATGCAAAAACAGGATGAATTTCTGGATAAAGGCGATTTCGATGAACAGGAAGGCGTTGCCGAGCAGGAAAAAGTAGCCCATCATCCGCCACAAGCGCGGCGAATAATCAGGTAACCCGAGCCTTTGCTTGCAGAGCCACATCGGCAGGCCGATGAACAGGGCGGCGGCAAACAGCGCCTGCAGCGCGCCGGCGACCAGGATGATGTAGCCGGTTTCTAGCAGCGAGATGCCGCCCTGCCCGTACAGCGACAGGATTTCGGGCAAGGTGGTCCATTTGAAAAACTGAAAGAAATACGGCCGGTCGTCGGTCGCGGGATCGATCGCGAATTTGTAACGGTCCAGATAGGCCGCCCGCCCGGCGCCGAGCATCTGGCTTGCGCCCTGGTAGTAATAAGATTCCGGCAATTGATTGAAGCGATTGGTCTCGGACTCGGTGATGCCGGGATAATAATCGATGTCGAAACTGCGGTCCTCGCAAAAGGTCTTGAGTTTCCCGATGTCCCCCAGCGTGACCTCGCCGTTCTTGACCAGCAAGGTGCTGGTCTGCCAGCCGCGAATCAACAGCAGTCGCCGGCCGGGCTCGCTGATGCCGGAGCGCTCCAGCGCTTCGGCGGCGGTCGCAAACAATTTCAACGCATCGCGCGGCGGCATCTTGGCCCAGCGGGTCAAGGCCAGATAGCCGCCCGGCTGCAGATGGCGGATATATTCCTGCAACGCTTCGACCGTATAGAGATAATTTTCGCTCAAGGCATAGAGTCCTGCCGACGAGGCGCCGTAGGCATCCATCAAGGCGATCTGGATCAGGTCGAAACGCTGCTTCGTGCCGGAGACGAAGCCGCGCGCCTCGCCGATGTGCAGCCGGAGGCGTTCATTCGTGAAGATGCCGCCGCTGAAGGCGTCGTGTCGGGTCTTGATGTAATCGATCAATTGGCCGTTCAGTTCGACCGCATCGACCGAGGGAACGCCGAACCATTCGGCCTGCAGCAGATCGCTGCCGGCGCCGACGCCCAAGATCAACAACTGCTCCGGCTTGTTCAGGTGGAAAGGAAGCGCGGAAGTGGTCTGATCCAGATACGAAATCGTGGCCCGATCACCATTGTAGCGGGTCAGCGCGGACATGTTGCCGGCATCCGAGAACAGCGCATACTGGGCGGGCGGCTCGCGCTCGGCATTCAGGCTGAGGCCGGGCGCATGCCGCAGCGGCGTGGTCACGCTTTCGACCACATCGGTATAGGCGATCGGATTCGAAAAGCTGTCGATGATGCGGGTTCCCGGAATGCGCAGCAATTGCTGCATCTCCTTGTACGGAGAAATGTGCAGGGTTTTCCAGTCCGAAGGCGCGAGCCACAGGAGCGCCAGCACGGCCGCGCAGATGGCCGGCCCCCACCCGTTTTTTTTCCAGGCGATCGAGACCGGCAGGATGCCGGCGAGGCCGACCAGGGCCAAGGCGATCAGCGCCTGATCGGGCGGCACCAGAAACAATAAACCGATAATGACCAGGCTGCCGAGGCCGGCGCCGGCCAGATCGGCCGCATAGATGCTCGACACCTCATCGCGGAAGCGGAACAGCGCCAACCCGACCGCTGAGGCCGCGAAAAAGAACGGCAAGGCCAAGAGCAGATAGAGCGTCAACAGATACAGCGGCTGGGCCGGCGACCAAAATAGCTCGGAAGGATTGAACGGCAGGCGCTGCCCGAGCCAGAAGCAGCCCGGCGCCGCGAGACTGAACAGCACGATTCCGCCCGGAAACACCCATGCGAAGCGCGCGTTCAGCCAGTCCCGGCAGAGTGCCAGAACCACCCCGCTGACGCCGTAGCCCAACAAGGCCAGGCTGATGATCATGTAGGCGAAATGATGCCACTGGATGATCGAAAACAGCCGCATCAGCAAAATTTCGTAGCCGATCGCCGCGCCCGAAACCAGCGCGATCGCCAGCGGCAGGCCCGGGCAGCGCTTCATTGCATCCGGGTTGTTGCTCAAGGGTGCGTTCCGGTCAAAGGGACGAAGGCCACCGGCAGCAACTGCCGGGTTTTGATTTTCTGATCCCGGTCTTTTTCGACCAACACCAGTTGCTGCACATTGAAGCGGTCGCCGACCGGAATCAGCATGCGCCCGCCCGCTTTCAACTGCTTGATCAAGGGCGGCGGAATGTGGCTTGCCGCCGCGGTCACCAGAATCGCGTCGAACGGCGCGGCTTCGGGCCAGCCGTAATAACCGTCGCCGGTGCGGGTGTGGATGTTTTGATAGCCCAGCTTTTTGATCCGTTCGCGGGCGCTATCGGCCAAGGGTTCGATGATCTCGATGCTGTAAACGTCGGCGCCGACCGTGGCGAGCACAGCCGCCTGGTAGGCCGAACCGGTGCCGATCTCGAGCACCTTGTCGCCGGGTTTCGAATCGAGCAATTCGGTCATCACCGCGACGATGTAAGGCTGTGAAATGGTCTGGCCATGGCCGATCGGCAACGGCCGATTTTGATAGGCATACGGGCGTTGATCCTCGCCGACGAACTGATGCCGGGGCACGTTGCGCAGCGCGCCCGCGACGGGATGGCTCAAGGCTTTTCGCCCCAGCCTAGCGGCCGTGTATTGCATATACTCTTCGATTTCGGCCACCATCGCCGCGCGCTGGCGTGCAAAAACATCCTCTTCGGCCCTTACGGCGCCCATCGAGAGAAACAGCAACGCCGCGGCCGGCAAATAGTTTGGCATGGTCATCGCGATGAACTCCTACGCGCAGGTACTAGCTATGCGACCCTTAACCTTGTATTTAGTGCCATTTTTTCGGATGATCGACCAAGGGCACGAAAGCGACATCGAGGATTTTGCTGATCTTGTGTGGCCCTTTCGCCCGTTTTTCGAGCACGATCAGTTCTTGGTGCCCGAAAGGCCGGCCGAGCGGAATCACGAGCCGCCCGCCGGCTTTCAACTGGTCGATCAGCGCGTCCGGCACATAAGGCGCGGCGGCGGTCACGATGATACCGTCATAGGGCGCCTGTTCCGGCCAGCCTTCATAACCGTTGCCGACCCTGGCGTGGATATTTTGATAAGCGAGTTTTTTGAAACGATCGGCCGCTTCGAGGCTCAAATCCTCTATCACCTCGAGCGTGTAAACCCGAGCGGCCAGAAGCGACAGGATGGCGGTCTGATACCCCGAACCGGTGCCGATTTCGAGGATCGCATCGGTCGGTTGGATCGCCAGCAAGTCGGTCATCAGCGCGACGATGAAGGGCTGCGAGATGGTCTGACCGTAACCGATCGGCAAGGGGCCGTTATCAAATGCCAAAGATATCATGCCGGGATCGACGAACTGCTCGCGCGGCACGTCGCGTATCGCCTCCATCACCTCCGGCGAGAGTGTTTTACGGCCGGTCAAAAAAGCGGTCAGGAGGATCTCCTGCCGAATGTCTTCCAGCATGTGATGAATATTTTTCATAGTCTCTTGGTACAATGGCTTGACGAAGATTTGGACTTGAAGTTAAACAAGATTATCGCCTGAAGGTTCCGGACGGCTAAAAAATATCCGCCGGCCTGCGCCGGGCGAACCGGGCGCCCGTTCGTCTCGGCCCGGTGGAGAAAGCAGGCGCTTCAATGGTATGATGGACGCAGAAATGATGCCTGGCGCGGGCTTCTGCGCCGCCCAAAGAATTTGTAATTTATCAACAGAGGACGATATGAGTGATTTGCCGGAAAATCTAAAGTACGCCGCGACCCATGAATGGGCAAAACAGGAAGGCGACAATGTGGTGCGCGTCGGCATCACCGACTTCGCGCAACAGGAACTGGGCGACCTGGTCTATGTCGAGTTGCCGGAAGTCGGTCGCAAGGTGAAGGCGCAGGAGCAGTGCGCGGTGGTCGAATCGGTCAAGACCGCTTCCGACCTGTACAGTCCGGTCAGCGGCGAGATTGTCGCGGTCAATGACAGTCTGTCCGACAGTCCCGAACAGGTCAACGATGCGCCCTACGACGCCTGGATTTTTTGCGTAAAAGCCGACGAGACTTCCGCCTTGAATCAATTGATGGATGCCGGCGCCTATCAACAAATGATAGACGCCGATTAAGCAGAACCCGGCAATCGACGGCGCCTTGCGCATCGTCAGTTCGTTTTCAAACAACCTTTTATGAAAGTGCATGGCAAATCAAAATGAGAAAGGCCTAAAACGCCTGATCAATGCGTGTTATTTTTCGGCGGCCGGATTCAAGGCGGTCTGGATACATGAGGAAGCGTTCCGGCAGGAGGTGCTGCTGTTTGCGGTCACCATGCCATTGGCGATCTGGCTGGGCCAGACGCCGATCGAAAAGTTGCTATTGATCGGCAGCATCGTGCTGGTGTTGCTGGTCGAATTGCTGAATTCGGCGATCGAGGCGGTCGTCGACCGGGTCGGGCTGGAACGTCACGAATTATCGGGCCGCGCCAAGGACATCGGCTCGTCGGCGGTGATGCTGTCGCTGGTCTGGGCGGCGGTGACTTGGACTTACATACTATTAGGAGTTAAATCATGAGCGCATTGATCTGCGGTTCGATGGCATACGACACGATCATGGTGTTCCATGACCACTTCAAAAATCACATCCTGCCGGACAAGGTGCATATCCTAAACGTCTCGTTTCTGGTGCCGGTGATGCGCCGCGAGTTCGGCGGCTGCGCCGGCAACATCGCCTATAACCTGAATCTGCTCGACGAAGAGCCGCTGATCATGGCGACCGTCGGCCACGATTTCGAGCCTTACATGCAATGGCTTTGCCAGACCGGCTTGTCGCGCGAGTACATCCGGATTCTGGACAACCATTACACCGGTCAGGCCTACATCACCACCGACGAAGACGACAATCAGATCATCGCCTTCCATCCGGGCGCGATGAGCGAGTCGCACCTGAATTCGGTGCCGACCCATCGGGACGACATCACGATCGGCATCGTCTCGCCGGACGGCAGGGACGGGATGATCTTGCATGCGGCGCAGTTTAGAGAACTCGATATCCCGTTCATTTTCGATCCGGGCCAGGGCATTCCGATGTTCAACGGCGAAGAGCTGCTGACCTTCCTCGACCAGGCCACCTGGGCGGTGATCAACGACTATGAATCCGAATTGCTGCAACAGCGCACCGGCCTGTCGCTCGACGAACTGGCCAAGCGGGTCGAGGCGCTGATCGTGACGCTCGGCGCACAGGGCTCGAAAATTTATACGCATGGCCGCTGCATCGACATTCCGTCCGCGCCGCCGAAACAACTGCTCGATCCGACCGGCTGCGGCGACGCTTACCGCGCAGGCCTCCTGTACGGTCTGATGAACGAATTCGACTGGGCAGTGACCGGACGGATCGCGTCCCTGATGGGCACGATCAAGATCGAACATAACGGCACACAGAACCACAGCTTCGACATGGATGCCTTCAAGCAGCGCTACCGGGAAAGTTTCGGCTCCGAGTTTTGACCGACATGCTGAAAAACACCCAAAACCTCCTGGACATCATGGCCCGCTTGCGCGATCCCGAGCAGGGCTGTCCCTGGGATCTGCGCCAGGATTTTGCGACGCTGATCCCTTATCTGATCGAAGAGGCCTATGAAGTCGTCGACGCGATCGAACGCAACGACATGGACGACCTGCGCTCCGAGCTCGGCGATCTGTTATTGCAGGTCGTTTTTCACTCGCAACTGGCGAAGGAACGCGGCCTGTTCGATTTCGAGCAGGTATCGGCAAGCATCAGCGACAAACTGATTCGCCGGCATCCGCACGTATTCGCCGACGCGGTCTTCGAAACTGACGCCGAGCGCCAAGAGGCCTGGGAACAGGCTAAGGCCGAAGAGCGCCGGGCCAAAGAAACCTCTGAAAAACCGGTCAGCGTACTGGCCGGCGTCGCAGGCAGTCTGCCGGCCTTGCTCGAATGCGAAAAGATTCAGGACCGCGCCGCGCAGCACGGCTTCGACTGGCCCGACGCGCCGCCGGTCTTCGACAAGGTGATGGAGGAACTTGAGGAAGTCCGGGAAGCCTGGCAATCGGGCGATCAATATCATATTCGAGAGGAAATCGGCGATCTGTTGCTGGTGGTCGTGAATCTTGCCCGGCATCTCGATGTGAATGCCGAGCAGGCGCTGAAGGAAAGCACCAAAAAATTCTCGCGCCGCTTCAATTACATCGAACAGCAGGTCGCCTCCTCCGGCCGCAATCTGACCGATTGCGATCTTTATGAGCTCGATGCCTTCTGGCACGAGGCGAAACAAGTGCTCAAGCGTAAATCAGATTAGATTCATCTGTCGTCCCCTCATGCTTCCCTGCCCTATCTCGAAAATTGATTTCGAGGGTGGGTGAGTTTGGAAAGAGGTCGCCCTCCGTCCCGCCCTGAAAGCCAACTCCCGTCGATTCGATTACAGGTTCTCATGAAACAGATTTTATTCTCTCTAGTGCTGGCATCGATGTTGATGACCAGCCCGCTCGCCTTAGCCCGCGGGCAACAAGCCGCGCAGAAACCCGCCCAACCGGCGCCGCTGCAATGCGTCGCCTTCAGTCCTTACGTCGGCCAGTTGAACCCCGATTACGGCCCGCCTCCCTCCAAAGCCCAGATCGAGCAATTGCTCGACGTGCTGGTCAAAAAAACGCCTTTCCGCTGCATCATGACCTACGGCGTATTGAACGGCCTCGACGCGACGTTTGCGGCGACCGAGGCGAGAGGAATCAAGGTGATTGCGATCCTGTGGATCGACAAGGACATCGAGGTCAATTCCGCCTCGATCTCGAAAGGCATCGCCCTCGCCAGAACCTATCCGAAAACGATCGTCAAGCTCAGCTGCGGTTCGGAAGTCCGCACCCGCCACGGCAACGCGCTGGATAGCGAGATAACCCGCTGCATCAACGCGATGCGCGAGGCGAAGATCGCGCAGCCGGTCACCACGATCGATACCTGGTGGGAATGGTGCAACCGCGCCACGCCTTGCCAGCAGACCGTTTTTGCAAACTCGGTCGACTGGATCGGCATCAATATATTTCCCTGGTGGGAGAACATGTATGCCGACCTGTTTCCCTGCACACCGGCCGAGAAGGCGGCCGATTTTCATCTGGCGAGAATCGAAGATGTCCGGCGCGCCTACCCCGGCAAGGACGTGATCGTGACCGAATTCGGCTGGCCCTATGCGCCCGAAGGCGCAACCGAAACCAATGTGCATACCGGCGAGCATTGCGGCATCGCCAGCCGCAAAAATCAGGCTCTGGTGATCCGTTCGACGCTGAAAAAACTGGCCGAAAAGCAATGGTCCGGCGTTGTCTTCGAAGCCATTTCGGAAAACTGGAAATCCAGCCACGAAGGCCAGTTCGGAGGCTCCTGGGGCATCTGTTCCGGCGAACCGCCGCATGAATGTCTGACCGATTTGACCGCCCAGCCCCAAAAAAACAAGCGGCACTGAGCTCGGCTAACGGCAGACTCTAAAGAAAAACTTCAATCCATCTCGTTAATCCGTTCACGGTGAGAATGCCTAACCCTGAACGGTTTAACCGAGCGACTCTGGGGCAAGTATTAGCTGATCCTAAATAGATTCCTCCCCTTTTCCGTACTTTGCTAAAATAATAGCCATGGGTACAGCTTAAGGAAAATTTACGGAATTTACTGTTATGCTAACGGGTTATTCGTCCCGTTGCCACACAGTTTTCATGGTATGCCGCTTGGCCCGCGTTGACCTCACGGCAACGCGCCGAGCGATTCGCCTTACTCCGTTCCGCGCGTCCCATGCCCCCACCCTGTTTGAGTCGGTCAGATTTTTTTGAGATTTTTCAATGAGTAAAGTAAAGTCGTTTGTTGTTGTACTACTGGCGTTAGGGGCATTTCTGCTGGCCGGCTCCGCCCATGCGCGCTATGCCGCGATCATGATCGACGCCGAAAACGGCAATGTGCTGCATGAAATCGATGCGACGCACCCCTGGTATCCGGCGTCGCTAACCAAGGTGATGACGCTATACATGACCTTCGAGGCGTTAAGCCGAGGGCAGATCGGTCTGCACGATAGGATGACCGCGTCCCATCATGCGTCCCGGCAGCCGCAAAGCAAGCTGGGCCTCCGTGCGGGCGAAACCCTGACCGTCGAAGAGGGGATTCTGGCCGTGATTACCCGCTCGGCGAACGATGCGGCGGTCGTGCTGGGCGAACATCTGGGCGGCAGCGAGGAAGCATTCGCATCGCAGATGACCGCCAAGGCGCACCAGTTGGGCATGTATAATTCCCGTTTCATGAACGCGACCGGTTTGCCGAACAATTTGCAGGTCACCACCCCGCGCGATTTGGCCGTGCTGGCCTGGAAAATCATGAAGAATTTTCCCAACTATTACCCTTATTTTGCCAGCCACGGTTTTTCCTTCAGAGGACGCGAACTGCGCGGCATCAACAAGTTCACCGCCCGCTACCCCGGCGCGGAAGGCATGAAAACCGGCTTCACCTGCGGCTCCGGCTTCAACCTGATGAGCTCGGCATCACAGAACGGCAAGCGCTTGATCGGCGTTGTGATGGGCGGCATGACCAGCGCGGAACGCTACCAGCTGATGATGAACATGATGGATGGGGGCTTTTCCAACCGCTATGGCGACGGCTCGTATCGCAACATCGACACATTGACCGCCAGCATGGGCGGCGAGCCACCTTATCAGCTCGGTTGCGGCAATCGCAAAGGCATTACGGTCGCTTCCGGCAATGGCAATGACAATATCCAGCCGGCGAGTTATCATCGGCCCGCCGCCAAGCATTACCGTGCTCACCAGCGAACCCGCGCCGCCTCCGGCTATCACCGCCTCGCAGCCGGCAAAACCAAAACCGGCAAGAAGATAATCAGCAAGCGAAGCGCGAAGCGCAGCGTTATGGTCGCCAAAAACAAGCGCGGCGGGGTGACTCGAGTCGCCAAGAAAACCGCGAAGTCTTCGGTCGCTCGAAAAACAATCAAGAAAAGAAGCAAATCCGCGTAGAAAAAATCACTTCCTGCCGGTTACACACCGCGCACCCTTTTCAGTTTCAGCACAAGCCGAGATTTTGAAAGGTGCGCGATGCTTGCAAAGACTTGAATGCGCCCTCTCCTCGCGCCGCCTCAGTCATCAACGACGGCAAGTTCCGCACAAAGGCGCTTCCAGGGCCGACGTGCTGACGAATTTAGAAGCTCATTTTGGGTAAATCTGGTAAATTTCCCACTCCGTTTCCATTAGCCCCCTCATTACTTTTCTGGAAAGTCATCATGCGAGCATTAAAAAAACAATTAAAACACAATCTGGCTTTGTTTCTTTTTAGCGGTCTGCTTTCCGCCATTCCTGCCATGGCCGCATCGGACTTCGAAGCCCAAGAAGGTTTCGCCAGAGCGCGTGCAAAGACCCAGCCGGGCATAGATCACTCAGCACATCAAAACCCTGCCGATAAAAGCCTGGAGTTTCATGGCGTTTTCTACGGCTATCTCCCCTGCAACGATTGCGACGGGGTTAAAACGACGCTGTCTTTACAACAAAAGCACAATTATCTGTTGGTGACTCAGCCCGCCAAAGCGTCATCGCGGGAGTATTATGAAAGAGGCAAATATGACTGGAATGAAGAAAAGCGTACCGTGGTGTTAACGCCAAAAAACGGAGGGACAAGCACACGGAGTTATCATATTGAAGACGAAGGAACGCTGATTCAGCTGAATGCCGATGGCATAAAAAAGAATGATTATGTTCTGCAAAGAAGCGATACTTATAAGTCGCGTGAGGTGCATATTCACTAACGGATAATCCGCTCGAAAGCAGCGGCAAGCGCTTCCGACTGAGCGTCTTAAAACAAACCGCCTCTTGGTAACAGCAAAGGCGGTTTTTTATTGCCGAAGCAGGGTGTCAAATACGATCAGGGTTCTGTCGCCCTCAGTGTCTTTGGCGACAAGGGGGCGATGGGAGACGGTTAATTTTTTCCGGCTCACGCATTCCTCCGGTTATTCAGCTCGACACAAGAATCCAGCGCAAAGCGCAGCAGCAACAGCGTGATCAGTACCGGAAAAACCAGATAATGATCCAGCAATTGTAAACTCCCGAGCGTACCCAGCATGATGATCCAGGGCTGCAAGCCTTTGTGCTCTGCAAGCAGGCGCATGTAGCGGAGGGACTCCGGATCGAGGCGTTCGGATGGGCCGATGAAAGCGAGCGAGATGAATGCGCTCATGGCGGCAAAATACACCGGAAAGAAAAAAAACATCGGCGAGTCATCGTTGAACTGCGTTTTCCAATAGGCGAACCAAACCAGTAACGCGCTCGAAGCAAACAGGTCGAACCAGAGCCTGAAATGTCCTTTTTTGACCAGCGAACCGGCGATCGCCAGCAAGGCGCCGCCGATGCCAAGATAGAGAAAAAACTCCCCCACCAACAGGCTTGTCAAGGGATGCCCTGTCTGTACGAGATAGCCAAGGGTAAGACTGAGCAGAATGAAAACGAGCATGCGCTAATCCGTTGATCTGATTGTTATTAAAATGGCATCCAATGGGATTGGATTTGCGGTTTTTGTCTATGTTATGCACACAGTCGAGCGCTTGTCATCCGTTCTGATTTAGGCAGGCCCAAGGCTCCGCCAACATCCGATTTATCTATACAAGCCGCTGATATTAAACAACTAATTTATTTTGTATAAAATTTTTACAATTTGATGACAGGGCAGGATTCCTCGGCTTCGCGAACGGTTATCGAGAGCTTTTCCACAAAGTTATCCACAATAATTGTGGATAAGCCAGGCCGCGCCGCCAGCCGTTTTTGTCATAGCGCCGTCCGGAAAGGCTCGACCCAAACCGGCTCGCCTGCCGGAACGCCGCCGCAGTCGGCCGGCAGGATGATGTAGCAGTTGCTCGCGGACATCGCGCCCAGCATGTGCGAGCCCTGGCCGCCGGCGGAGGCGGCAAAAAATTCGCCGTCCGCGTCCTGGGTCAGGATGCCGCGCTGAAATTCGAGGCGGCCCCTTTCCTTTTTGAGCGGGGTCGTCAAGGTAGCCTTGATGCGCAGCGGGTTTGCCGGCGCTAAGCCGACCAGCCGCCTGAGCGCCGGCTCGACGATTTGCTGAAAAGTTACCGCGACAGCGACCGGATTGCCGGGCAGGCCGAAGAACCAGGCGTTGCCGATTCTGCCGAAGGCGAGCGGTTTGCCGGGTTTCATCGCGATCTTCCATAAATGCACTTCGCCGAGACGTTCGAGCACCTGCTGAATGAAATCGGCCTCGCCGACCGAGGCGCCGCCGGTCGTGATGACCACGTCATGATTCAGGGCCGCCTGGCTCAACGCGTCTTCGAGCTGCTGCCTATCGTCGCCGATCACGCCCAGGTCAGAGGCGCGGTAGCCGGGATCGGCCAACAGGCCGCCGAGAATGTAGCGGTTGCTGTCATGAATCTTGCCGGGCGCCAGGGGCTGGCCGATGCCGGTCAGTTCGTCGCCGGTCGAAAAATAAGCGATAGTGACCGGCCTTTTGACCGCGACATCATAAATGCCGGCCGAGGCGAAGAGGCCGAGTTCGATCGCGCCGAGTTTTTTGCCGGCGCGGCACAATAGCTCGCCGCGTTTGACATCTTCGCCGATTTCGCGTACAAAACGGCGCGCCGGCACCGCGGCCGGAAACTCGATGTGGTCGCCGTCAACGCTCACGAATTCCTGCATCACGACCGAATCGGCCTCATTGGGCACGACCGCGCCGGTAAATATCCGGACGCATTCGCCCGCGCTCAACTGGCCCAGGAACGGCTTGCCGGCCCAGGAAACACCCGCCAGACGCAGATGGAAGGGCTGCCTTACGTCGATGTCCCGGCTGCTGAAGGCATAGCCGTCGACCGCGGCGTTTCTGTCGCGCGGAATGTTGAGCGGCGAGCGCACCGGGTCGGCCAATACGCGTCCGAGCGCGTGTTGCAGCGTCACTCTGTCGCTGCCGGAAACCGGCTGTATCGCGGCCGCGATCCGCGCGCGCGCGGCCTCGATCGAAAGCAGGGCCTCGCGGCTGCACAGATCGGTCATTTGAACTCCCGGTAATGCTCCAGGATGAAGCGGGCGATCAGGTCGGCGCGGTTCAGATCGAGCTTGACCAGAGATTCCGGCGCTTCGACCGGGCTGTCGCTCGCGATCGCGATGATATCCGGGTCATCAGGAAACAGCAGCGGCCTTTGCAGCGACGGCCGGTGCAATTCGATCTTCGGAAATTTTTCGGCCTTGAAGCCTTCGACCAGAATCAGATCCAGGCCGGATTGATCCAGAATTTTAAGCTGCCGGTCCAGGCTCGGTTCCTCGGGCGTTTCGAATTCGTTGATGATCGCATAACGGTATTTGGAAACCAGCATCACCGGCGAGGCGCCGGCCATGCGCAGGCGATAACTGTCCTTGCCGGGATGGTCGATGTCGAAGCTATGATGACTGTGCTTGATCAGGCCGACCCGCAGACCGCGTTGTTTCAGCAAAGGAATCAATTGCGTCAGTAAGGTGGTCTTGCCGGTGCCGCTGGCGGCGGCAAAACCGAGGATCGGCTTTTGTGCATGTTGCATGGCGTTAGCGTGATTGGATCGGAGTCAATAATCAGGCTATTCTAAGGTATTATTTACGCCGGCACTACGATAACGGCGGCATGGCTGTTATCATCGCCTGCCATCACGCCGGTCGGTCGTCCGGCGCGATTTTGATTGTGTGCGCCAAACCTGAGTGATCCCCGGAGTCAACCTTGATTCGCATTGTGTTTGTTCTACTGCTGATTTTGCTTGTTTTTTTTGCTTTGCATAAAGTACAAAAAGCGCCTTCCGCCGTAAAGGCCCGTTTTCTGCGTTACCTGATGCTCGCCGGCGGCCTCGTGGTGCTGGGGTATATGGGCATGACCAGCTGGCTCGGCGGACTGTTTGCCTTGCTCGGCCTGGCGGCGGCGTTTTTGCTCAGATTGCTGCCGTCCTTGCTGCAAAATGCGCCCTATCTGCATCAAATCTGGATGGCCTGGCAACGCTCGCAGCGGGGGCAATCTCAGCAACAGGAAACCCGGCATACGTCCGGCAAAATGACCGCGGAGGAAGCTTACGAGATTTTGGGATTGAAAATAGGCGCAAGCGACAAGGAAGTCATCGAGGCACATCGCCGGCTGATGCAAAAAATTCATCCGGACCGGGGCGGCTCCGATTATCTGGCCGCAAAAATCAATCTGGCCAAAAAGACACTATTAGAAAGATAAGTGCCATGCCAAATGTTTGTCGAAGCGCCGTGTTGATGTCGGTTGCGGTTTTGGCTGCGATCACGGCCGGCTGTACCGAACGCGTGGATTTAGCGCCGGTACTGTCCGGCCATCAACATATCAACGATGCCTATCCGGATGAGCCCTATCCAGATGATTCCTATCCGCCGCCGGTGACGAGCGGCTATGTTCCACCACAGCAGCGCCAGCAGAAAATGCCGCCTGCGCCGCCCCATCCTTACCCGAAGGCATCGATCCCGGTGAAACGGGAAGCGCCGGCAGCCAGGCCTGATCCCGTCATGCCGGCCGAGAGGAATGAAGCCAAGCGCAAGCCCAAAACAATTGCTTCTGCGCTAACGGCCAAAAAAAGTATAATGCCAAAGACCGAGCCGGAAAAACCGGCTCGGAAAGCCACGGCACACGAAAAAAAGCCAAGCCGAACCCTTGCGAAAAATGATCATGCCGATTTGAACTTCGGCTGGCCGTTGGCCGGCAACATTTTGAAGAGCTATACCCAGACCGGCAAAAAAGGCATCCGCATCGCCGGCAAAAAAGGGCAAACGGTACGGGCCGCCGAGGCCGGAAAGGTCGTCTATAGCGGACAGGGATTGATCGGATATGGTAATCTGCTTATCATAAAGCATAATAGTCAGTATTTGACCGCTTATGCGAATAACAGCGCCTTATTGGCCAAGGAGGGTGACGTTGTCGAGAAGGGACAAGGGATCGCCACGGTTGGCGCGAGCGCCGCGCAAAAAGCCATGCTGCATTTTGAAATTCGCAAACAGGGTAAGTCGGTCAATCCGCTTACATTATTACCGAAGCTATGACGATACTGTTGAATGATCAAGCGAAGCGTCAGGGGGAATAAGATGAAAAAAGAGATAGTAGAGCCCGCTGATGATGACATCGGCCCACCGTTTGAAGATGCAGAGGATGAGGAGCTGTTTTTAGCGGAAGAGTTCGAGGAAGCGGACGATGTGATCGACGAGATAGACATCGAAAGTGAAGTCCAGACGCTCAAAGCCCGCGATGACAATTTCGACGCGACTCGCGTCTATCTGAACGATCTCGGCCGCTCGAAACTCTTATCGGCCGACCAGGAAAAACTATACGGCGCCAAAGCCTTACGCGGCGACCCCGAGGCCCGCAAGGTCATGATCGAAAGCAATCTGCGCCTGGTCGTGAAGATTTCCCGCCGTTATCTCAACCGGGGACTGCCGCTGCTCGATTTGATCGAGGAAGGCAATCTCGGCTTGATTCGCGCGGTCGAAAAGTTCGATCCGGACCGCGGCTTCCGTTTTTCGACCTATGCGACCTGGTGGATACGGCAAACGATCGAACGCGCGATCATGAATCAGACCCGCACGATCCGTCTGCCGATTCATATCGTAAAGGAAATGAACACGTATCTGAAGGCGCAGCGCCATCTGCAACAGACGCTCGATCACGATCCGAGCGCCGAGGAAATTGCGCAATTTATGGATAAACCGGCCTATAAGGTCGAGAAGATGCTCAAATTGAACGAACGTGTTACCTCGATCGATGTGCCGTGCAGCAAGGATGTCGATAAGCCGATGGTCGAGACGATTTCGGATGAAGACAGCCCGTCGGCCGCCGACCGCATCCAGGAAGACGGCATCCGCCAGAGCGTTTCCGGCTGGGTCTATCAATTGCCGGAAAAGCAGCGCGAAGTGATCTGCCGGCGCTATGGGCTCTGCGGCTATGAGGCCGAAACACTCGAACAGGTCGCACTGGAATTGAGCGTGACCCGCGAGCGTGTGCGGCAGATTCAGATGGACGGATTGAAACGCTTAAAAGAGATCCTGCATGTGAACGGCTATTCGTTCGAAACGATCTTCAATTGAACTGGCGGCCGGTTGGGATTGGGTTCCCGGACGCCCCCTCGTCGCTCCGGCGCAGAGCGCCGCCACCCCTGGCATAGAATGCTTCAAGGCATAAGATCGGAGCGGATCGACAGGCTTGCCGAATCCCTGTTTGCGGGGCTCAAGCACAGCCTTTTGCCCGTCACCCACTCAGTTTAAAAGCTGGAAGCCGCCGTGCGGCTTTATCACCGAAAACGATCTTCCGGCGTTGCATTGCAATCGCCTGCCGCGGTTCGCGTCACCCGAACGCGCTCAACGATTGACAACGCTAAGCCATCGCGTTATAAACCCCAAAAGTCTCAGTTGATTTTTTCATTAACCGTCAAGGGGGGGTCATGGCAATCAAACACAATGCTTCACAAGGCTCAAGACACGCTCGCCAATCCGGATCGCACGCTTGCGCGTTTTGCACGATCATCCCGCCGCATATGACCGACCACATCCTCAAGCACGGCGATGAAGCCATGCGCGACTTGACCATGGAAACGATGCGAATGACCGAACAGTTCCGGGGCATCCGGGGCATCATGGGCAGCATGCCGGCGCTTGCGGTTTCGACCGGAGAGAAACGGCGCACCGTTTATGATGCGAAGCAAGGCGTAACGCTGCCCGGCCGCCTGGTGCGCGGAGAGGGCGGACGGGCCAAGCGGGACATCGCGGTCAACGAGGCCTATGACGGCGCCGGCGGGACCTATGATTTATTCAGCCAGATTTACGAACGCAATTCGGTCGATGACCGAGGCCTGCGAATCGATTCGACCGTACACTACGATGTGCAGTACGACAACGCCTTCTGGAACGGCAACCAAATGGTTTACGGAGACGGCGACGGCCGGCTGTTCAACCGCTTTACGATTGCGATCGACGTTATCGGCCATGAATTGACGCACGGCGTCGTGCAGTTTGAAGCCGGATTGCAGTATCTGAATGAATCGGGGGCCTTGAACGAGTCGTTCGCGGATGTGTTCGGCAGCCTGGTCAAGCAACGGACGTTGAATCAAACCGCCGATCAGGCCGACTGGCTGATCGGCGCGGGCCTGTTCGCGCCGGGCGTGAACGGTCAGGGACTGCGTTCGCTGAAAGCGCCGGGGACCGCTTATGATGACGCCATGCTCGGCAAAGATCCGCAGCCCTCGCATTACGCGAAGCGTTTTCGCGGACGCCAGGACAACGGCGGCGTGCATATCAATTCGGGCATTCCGAACCATGCGTTTTATCTGGCGGCCATCGCGATCGGCGGCCATGCCTGGGAAAAAGCCGGCAAAATCTGGTATATCGCGCTCAGGGACGTGCTGCGTTCCCGCTCGACCTTCAGCGGCGCCGCCGGCGCCACGATCCGGGTGGCGGGCGATCTCTACGGACAAAACAGCGCCGAACAAACGGCGGTGCGCGTGGCCTGGCGGGCTGTGGGGGTCATTTAAGGTTCAGCCGCTACGGACGGGGCCCGCCCCGTCCGGAAATCCGATGCTGATCTTCGCATCCTTGCGCCGGCACATCGCCCTGCGCGCCTTGACCCTCTGCCTGCTCTGCACCGGCGCCGTGGCGTGTACTCTTCAAGCCAAGCCGATCACTATGGAAGATAAAATCATGCATGTGACCCTTCAAAGAACAGGCGGCTTTGCCGGCATCCCGTTGATCAAGTCGATCGATGCCGCCAGCCTTTCGGCATCCGAAATCACCGCGCTGCAACAAATGATCGAAACGGCGCATTTTTTTGAATTGCCGGCGTTGATCCCCTCAAAACCCCAACCCGACCGCTTTGAATATCAAATCATCATCGAAGAGGACGGTAAAAAGCATAGCGTCACCGCCGCGGAGCACGCGCTGCCCGCTGAATTAAAGCCGCTGGTGGATTGGTTGATCAGATTAGGCCGGACCGCCAGATAGCCTGGCTGACCGGCTTTACCGTGCAGCCGACGGCTTGATGCTTTTCTTCACGATTTCACGCGCTTGCCGAAGGCGCCGCGACCCGATGCAAAAAACGCCGCCATTAAAGTGCGCAGACATTTTGGCCAACGCCGGCGGGCAATTGACATCCACCCGCATCCTGATTTAGAGTTGGTCGTTGATACACATCATGACAATAACAATAACGATTGGGAGCGCACAATGGCAAAACCATTAATACAATTGGCACTGGATTCTCTGGATTTCGACCAAACCCTCAGCCTCGCCGAACAAACGGCGCCTTATGTCGATATTTTCGAGATCGGCACGCCCTGCATCAAACACAACGGCGTCGAACTGGTCAGAACGTTGCGGGAAAAATTTCCGAACAAACTGATCCTGGTCGACCTGAAGACGATGGACGCCGGCGAATACGAAGCGACGCCTTTTTATGCGGCAGGCGCGGACATTTGCACCGTGCTCGGCGTATCCGGACTCGCGACGATCGGCGGCGTGATCAAGGCGGCCAGGGCGCACAATGCCGAAGTGCAGCTCGACCTGATCAATGTGCCCGATAAAGCCGCCTGCGCGCGCGCCGCGGCAGAACTCGGCGCGCAGATCATCGGCGTGCATACCGGTCTCGACGCGCAAGCCGCCGGCCAAACGCCGTTCGGGGACCTGCAAGAGATCGCCGACCTCGGCCTGGATGTCAGAATTTCGGTCGCAGGCGGCATCAAGCCTGCCACCATTGATCAAGTCGTCAAGGCCGGCGCGGACATCATCGTGGTCGGCGCGGCGATTTACGGCGCCCCCTGCCCGGCGACGGCCGCCAAACAGATCCGTCAGCTCGTGGACGGCACCATCGGCTCGCCGCATCAAACGCTGATCCTCAACAAAATCAAATCGATCCTGGAAGCCACCGACGACAACCTGCCGGTCAAGCTGACCCACATGCTCGACAACGCCAAGCGCGTCTATGTATCGGGCGCTGGACGTTCCGGCCTGGTCTGCCGCTTCTTCGCGATGCGGCTGATGCACAGCGGCTACGATGTCAGCGTGGTCGGCGAAATCGTGACCCCGAGCATCAAAAAAGGCGATCTGTTGATTATCATTTCCGGCTCAGGCGAAACCGAGCAATTGATCGCGTTCACGAAGAAAGCCCGCGAAGTCGGCGCGCAAATCTGTCTGATCTCCGCCAAGGGAGGCTCGACGATCGGCGAAATGGCCGACGAGGTGATCCAGGTCGGCGCATCGGACCAGTATGTTAAGGTCGTCGGCATGCCGATGGGTACGGTGTTCGAATTATCGACCCTGTCTTTCCTCGAAGCCCTGGTATCGCATCTGATCCACGAAAAAGGCATCGCCGAAGAAGTGATGAGATACCGGCACGCCAACCTCGAATAAGAGAACAACGATGACTATCAGAACCAAACTACGCTGGGGCATTCTTGGCGCGGCGCGCATCAACGAGCGCCTGCTGCCGGCGATCGTCGAAGCGGAAAACGCGGAACTCGTTGCGATAGCGAGCCGCCGGCCAGGAGCTGCGGCCGAAACGCTGGCCAAATACGGCCCGGATCAAACCCGGGCCCGCGCCTATGTCGATCTTGAAGACCTGTTGAACGACGCCGAAGTCGATGCGGTGTATTTGCCGATGGCCAATCACGAGCATGCCCACTGGGCGCTGCGCGCGATCGAAGCCGGCAAACATGTGCTCTGCGAGAAGCCGATGGCCTTGACCGTAGACGATATCAGCACGATAGAAACCGCCGCGCAGCAACATGGGGTCACCGTGATGGAAGGCTTCATGTACCGCTTTCATCCCCAACATGCCCGCGTGCAGGAACTGGTCAATTCGGGCCTGTTCGGTGAAGTCCGCTCGGTCAGGGCGACCTATTCGTTCATGATGCGTCCGGCACGCAGATACCGGCTCGAACAGCCGATCGAAAACGGCGGCGGCGCCTTGTGGGACATCGGCTGTTACGCGGTGCATTCGGCGCGGATGTTTTTCGAGGACGCGCCGGTCGCGGTATCGGCCGTTTCGAGTTATGTCGGCAGCGGCGCCGATATTTCGAGCAGCGGCGTGATCGATTTCGGCCGCGGCCGCTTTGCGCAATTCGACTTCAGTTTCGAACGCGCGCGCCGCTCCGAATACGAGGTGATCGGCAGCAAAGGCGGCATCAAATGCCACACGGTCTGGCAATTGCCGGGCGACATCCCGATCATTTCCTGGTGGACCGAAGACGGCCGCCAGTGCGAAGAAAGACTGCCGCCGGCGAATCATTTCCGTCTCGAAATCGAACATTTCAGCGATTGCGTATTAAACGGCCGGGAACCCGCGCTGTCGCTGGATGACGCAAAGGATAACTGCCGGATTCTCGAGGCCGCGATGCAGTCGGCCGCCGAAGGCCGGCTGATCAAACTGGGTTAACAGAGACAACTTTCAACAACACGCGAGAGGCAAACATGGCGGATTACAAGAAATACCATTGCAAAGAATGCGAGCACATTTACGACGAAGCCAAAGGGGACCCGGACAGCGGCATCGCGCCCGGCACCCGCTGGGAAGACATTCCGGACGACTGGGAATGCCCGATCTGCGGCGCGCCGAAAAGTTTTTTCAAGCTGCTCGAATAATCTTTTCTTTTTGCCGTAGCGCCCGATAGAAAAGGTAGGGTGCTACGGCCCCGATCGAATGCTTCAGCGTATGCCCGCTGACCGCGCCGAATAAGTCATACAGTCCCGCATCAAAATACTCCGCGGCCTTCGATAGTGCATAGGCCGCGATCACACCCCAGTAGAAAAGGTTTCCGTCCGGGCCGGACTTGAACAGCCACAGGATCACCGGGGTCAGAATCATCGGCAATCTGTCCCAGACCAGTGTCCGATTGTCCGGATGCAGATGATAATAGGAAGAGCCGATTCTGGTCAGAAACACGCCGAAAAAAAAGTGAAATAGATCCAGCGCAAATCGGCTAAGCCTCCCGTCGGCATCTGCATAACAAGCAGCCGCATGCCAATCCACCCGATCAACAGATACGGAATATTCGAAATCACATTGTAAAAATTCGGCAGCCCGGCGATCAGACGCTGATCCGCGAAGCGATGATAGGCCGGGTCCTGAGGAATCGGAGCAAAATTGAAGACCGCGATAATCGAGGCCAAGGTGATGATCCCTAGGACCCTGATGCGATGATCGTGATGCATGTTAGCCCCCGACTGTTCAATGCGCGGGCGCTCCTTATTTGTCCTTGCCTTCCTGAAAAAGTTCTCCTGCCGCGCCAAGACAACAACGGAGCTTAGCCGCTTCTTTACTCTAAACAATGTTCATCATCATGGCGCGGATTATTGACCCGGTCGCTGACCGGATACAGGCGCATCCCGTCATAAGCAGAATGCGCCAGGAGCTGATCCAGACTCTGCTGCGACTGCCGCGGATCCAGCCAGAAGCGGTAATTTTCGGCATCGATAATCACCGGCATCCGGTCATGAATAGTCTGCCCCAATGCATTCGCGGCGGTCGTGATGATCGTGCAGGAATACAGCGTGTCGGCGCCATGCTCCCAATGCTCCCACAAGCCCGCAAAGGCGAACAACCGGTGGTCTTCCCGGCAGATATGGTAGGCCTGCTTGCCGTTTTCGGTCTTTTGCCATTCATAGAAACCGGTCGCCGGAATCAGGCAGCGCCGCTTGTGATAAGCCGCCTTGAACGACGGCTTTTCGCCGAGCGTTTCGGCCCGCGCATTGATCAGCGAATGCCCGATTTTGCTGTCCTTGGCCCAGGAAGGCACCAGCCCCCAATCGAGGCTGACCGCGCTAAGGCCGTTCCGATCCGGCTGCACAATGCCGAGAATTTTTTGCCCTGGCGCGATGTTGTAGCTGATCTTATAGCCCGGCACCGATTCCAGACCGAAGGTTTCGATCAATTGTTCGGGCGTTGCCAGCATATTAAAGCGTCCGCACATCATCAATCTCCGTTGCCATAGACGTGCCTGCGGTCAGGAAATCGTCAAATTTCACAAGGTAAAAACGGCTCATTCGCGGTAAAATAACAGGCTTTTATTTTTTTCACCAGAGAATCATTATGAACCAAGAGAGCATCAAGCTGATTCAAAATTATTATGCCGCTTTCAACGCCGGCGATATGGATACTTTTTTGAACCTGTTGACCGATGACGTGATTCACGACATCAACCAGGGCAAGCGCGAGATCGGCAAGGATGCGTTCAAGCAGTTCATGGCCTGCATGAACCACAACTACAAGGAACAACTGGTCGATATGGTGATCATGGCAAGCGAAGACGGCAAACGCGCCGCGGCCGAATTTGTGGTGCTCGGCGAATATCTGCAATCCGACGAAGGTCTGCCCGCCGCGAACGGCCAGAAATACCGCCTGCCGGCCGGCGCATTTTTTGATATCCGCGACAACAAGGTCGCGCGGATCACGAATTATTACAACCTGAACGACTGGATCGCGCAGGTTGGCGGTTAAATAACAGGGAAGATTGGGTTAACAGCTAATGCTTTGGCTTTGGCTTTGGCTTTGGCTTTGGCTTTGGCTTTGGCGTTAACCCAACGTACTGAATGCTGGAGTGCCTGTTGGTTAGCAACCCAACCTAAACAGTTACCTCCAGCCGTAATTAATTTGGAAAATCATCATGTGTAGGATGTGCTTTTCCGGTAATCTCAGTATTAACCTCTTCCTCTAAAGTGCCTGGGCAAGCAGGATGGCCAAATCCGGAGGCACTTTTACCGCCCACGATGTCATAAATGATATTATCGGCGTATTTATCTGCCCCGGGAACATCGCTAAGCCCATTATTTGCTATCAAATTATTACGAACCCGCAAGGCAATATTGTGGTCAGCACATGAAGTATCACCGCTGACACCGATCGCGCCAACAATTTTACCATTTTTCCAGAGTGCGAGCCCCCCTCCGAAACGGTTGTTGCCGCCGGGTATTCCTCCAATGGCCGGATCATTGGCCGCTCCCCAACGCGCAGTCGGCCCTTGATAGACGACAGCAGGATTGACCGGATTGCTTTGATCAAGACCCCAAAGAAACTGCCCTGGCTGTGTTGGATAAAATAATTTCGCGGTGGACCAAATGCCAGGAAAATCGGGAATGGTCAAAGAATTTGCAGTATAGGCTTTCTGCATCGAAATGATCCGGCTCGCCGGCCATTGCGCACGATTATCAGACCCTGAGTAGGTTACGGCACAAACGTGTCCAAATTTGTCTACCAGCGTCGCCCACATGGGAACTTCGAGTCCTCCGTTTGCTGCTCCATTTGCTGGACCGCTAGTGTATTTAGATAAGGTACCACCGGCAGATGCAGGCACTGACGCTTTCAAAGCTGCAGTCAAATCAGCATAATCGGGCAGATCCTTACATCCCTTTTTATCTTTATCTGCAAAGGCATGAGCCGAAACCAATGCCAGACCGCCTGCCAACACAATCGTTTTTAATGCTTTATTCATTTTTGAACCCCTTATCAATCGTTGGAATTTGATGCTACAAGTTATCAGTCACTCTAAAATTTATAAGGACGAAGACAACTTGATAGTGCCGACGTGACAATTTGTCTTGGTCTTAATTTCAAGATTATAATTGTCGGAGCAAGATTCTAGCCGCTTGGTCTTTCTTTGTAAATTTTGCTTAACTTCTAAGTTCATTCCACTAAGCATTTTTTAATAATTTCCACTTCGAATCCTCTAACACCGTGAAAAATAAAAAATTTTATTTCGCTCTTATTTCGCTGTTTTTGATCGCTGCCGCTTTGGTTGCGCTCAATTTCGATCGACTTTCAAATTTAACGGAGTCTGCTGAAGCGCCAGACAGCTCCGCGGCACCCGCTCAATCAACTTCAAGCCCTACAACTCCGAGCAGCACCAATCAAATCAACGATCTATTGCGGCAAGGCACGCAGGCGCCATTGGCATCCAACAATCCGGAGGGGATCGATGACACCCAGGAAGACTTGGAAACATTGCAGGAGGCCTTAAACGACTTTTATTCGGCTGAAGACGAACAAGACCGCGAGGCGGCGCTGATGACTCTGGGCGAATATCCCGATCCCAAAGCCAAGGAAGCGATACTTTATGCGCTGAACGACCCGGAAGACAGCGTCCGGGAGCAGGCGGTCAATCAGATCACCAGTTGGGAAGATGAAAAAGAACGCCAGCAAATGCTGCTGACGGCCTTGACCAATGACAAGCCCGATATCGTGGTGCTGACGCTGGAATCGATTTCAGAACTCGATGACCCGGCGTTGATGCAGAAAATCAAGGAGCTCAGCAACGATAAAAACGAAGACATCAGCGAGGCCGCGAAGACTGCGCTGGAAATGGCGGACTTCGACTAAATCTTACCTCTACCCGATTGCCGGAAACCTTGTCCGGCAGTCGGACCTGAACTCATTTTCCAACGATCCACTTCACATGCGCGATCATGTCCTTGAGCGAATTTTCTCGGATCGTCTGCATCAATTCCTTCACCTTGAATTCATGATGCCGCTCATAAGCAACGCCGTGCTGAGGCATATCGGCCAGTCCTGTCTCGCGGGCATGTTCGATGAAGCCGCTGTTTTTCCAGAAGAACGCGCCGGGCATCGTGGTCGGAATCACCAGCACGAAGAACAGCGAACGGCTGAAAACGCTGCTGGTCAGCATCAACAGGCATAACATCAGGCCTGCAATCAGGCCGAAACCATCTGAAAAGCCATGGACGGTCAACAGGAGAGCGAGCGACAGGCTCGTTACCAGCAAGGCATTACGGAATATATATGACTTACCGTATTGGGTCACCTGGCGATAATACGATGCCGCACCTTCGTGGTTGCTGTGTTGCATTTCATGGGCATGCGCCAGATGGCCAACGCCTTCCAGCGCCAGTCCTGTCATTATGATGAAGACGAGTATGTGCAGCAATATTTGGGAGCTTTCGGCAGCAAGCGGCTGTGTCAGCACACAAACCGAGGCAATGATCAACGCCCCCAAACTGAGCATGGAACCGAAGAATGCCGTTCCGGTTTGCCAGTGATTCCAAAAAGGCCGGGCTGGAATTCTATAGAGTTTGTACATATAGAATAAACCGATTGCGCCGCCGGCCACGCCGATCAACGCGAAACCGTTCGCCAGAAACCGGGCAAAAACATGATCGAATAAGGCAAAGAAGACATAACCCAGCAGACCGGTATAAAACAGCGAAACCCCAGCGATCTCCCGGCTCACCGGCGACCATCTCAGATTATTGAAACCCCGGTAAAAACGATGCGGTTTGCCGAGGTGCATGTTCAATTTGAACAGCCCCGTCGTTGCAATCATCACCAAGCCGGTCAGCAAGGGCCATTTGAGATACGGTTCCTGCAATGCCGCCAGCGCAGGCAAGCCCAGCCAGGAAGCCGCTATCGTCATGATAAAAGCCCCGACCGTCGCCTGGGTGCATAACGTGAAGATGACATGCGCGCTCTCATGGCTGGTCAGCAGTTTTTTCAAATTCCAGTGCTTTTCCCATCGGTGCTTGTCATGGACGGTCGCCTTGAATTTGCCTTTTTCCTCGTCGTCGCGCAGATATTTCAGCGGCACCGCATCGGTGCGGGTGACTTCCTTCGGCATCGGGCGGTTTTGCTGAAAACGGATGTTGGGATGGGTAATATCGGTGGACGGGAAGCCCGGAATCGAGGTTTTAGCCTGCACCCGGTTTTGCGGAATGTTTTCAATCACCCCGAAATCCAGCGCATTGCCCAGGCAGGCGGCGACGCAGGCCGGCTTCAGATTGACTTCTAGACGGTCGACGCACATATTGCATTTGGACACCTCGCCCTTAACCGGATCGAGTTGCGGCGCGTTATAGGGGCAAACCCAGGTGCAGTAGCCGCAGCCGAAACAGATGTCGGGGTCCTGCAGCACCGCGCCGTATTCGGCGAACTTGGTGTAGGCGCGGGTCGGACAGCCTTTCAGGCACACCGGATCGTCGCAATGATTGCACGCCATCGAGATATTCAGGCGCTTGTAATCGGGATAAGAACCGCCTTCGACGAAGCCCACGGAACGGTAAGCCAGATGAACAGGCAGATCGTTTTTTTCGCTGCAAGCCGATTCACAGGCATGGCAGCCGATGCAGTTGTCGGCGTTAAAATAAAAGCCGTGCTGTTTATAGCGGTTGGGATTTTCTCCTATGACGGGAATGTTATTGATGTTCAGGCTGCTGTTTCTCAGTTCGCTGGCTTTATGGGTCAGCTCGATATTCTGTCCATAACGATTTTGTTTTTGCGCCGCCTTGTCATTTAAAAAAGCATACTTGGGCTCGTCTGCTCGTACTTCAGCCATCATGATCTCCGATATTAATAGGTGCGCGATTCTTTGTTTAGCTGGGCGGCAATTTGCTGATCGACCTTTTCAATCCTGACCGCCTGCTGCTTGAATGCGGGCTGCCTTGAGTGGGGATCGAGCAGGCCCAAGGTGAGCCGGTTGACGCAATCGAAAAAATGAAACGGAATAAACACCATGTTTTTGGGAACGCGCTGAGTCAACATCACCATCACCACCGCATCGCCCCGGCGCGAGACAGCGCGTACATAAGATTGATGCTCTATACCCAGGGCCTCCGCGGCTTCGGGATTCATCTCCATGAATGGGATCGGGCTAAATTTGTTGTTGTTGCCGATTTTTCCGGTCTTGGTTCGGGTATGCCAGTGCTCGACCAGACGGCCGGAATTCAGCCAGAACGGATAGTCGCCATCCGGTACTTCATTGTTATTGATAAACGGCAGCGGAATCAATTTGGCCCTACCGCCTTTGTAGCGAAAGGATTGAGACTGCGTGTACAGCCGCTGTTCGCCATTGACGCCCTGCTTCGCCTGGTCTTCGGTATAGGGCCATTGGATGCCGCGCTTTTGTTCGATCAGATCATGGCTCATGCCCGAAATATCGCAAAGGCGGCCCTTGGACAGCTGCTTCATTTCCTCGAACACGTCGGCGGGACGATCCGGAAATTTAATCTTCTGTCCTTGCTCAAAACGCTTGGCCAGCAGATTGAAAATTTCCAGGTCCGATTTCGAATCGGCGTAAGGAGCTTTGACCTGGCGGGTAATGTTGACCCGACGTTCGGTGTTGGTAAACACACCTTCCTTTTCCGCCCAGGTCGCCGCAGGTAAAAAGATATGAGCGTATTGATTCGATTCCGCGTCGGCGTAACAATCCTGCACGATCAGGCATTCCAGTTTTTTCAGGGTTTTGCGTATGCGCGCGGTGTCGGGCATCGACGTCATCGGATTGGTCGCAACCAGCCACAAGCCCTTGATCTCGCCGGCTTCAATGGCGGGAAATATGTCGGTTTCGGTCAGGCCGCGCTGCTTGGGGAAAAACTCGGGATCGATGCCCCAGAATTTTGCAATTTCCTCACGCTCCTCCGGCTTTTCCAATGCCCGATAACCGGGCAAGCCGGAACAGGAGGACCATTCGCGCGTCCCCATCGCATTGCACTGGCCGGTGATCGACAAACTGGTGCCGCCGGGCTTGCCGATGTTGCCGGTGACCAGATTCAGATTGTTGATACCGACGACGCCGTCCGAGCCGTGGGTGCTCTGGTTGATGCCCATCGTCCAGATACTCATCGCGCGGTCCGCCTTGGCGTAATATCTTGCGACTGTGCGGATGGTTTCGGCGTCGATGCCGCAAATCATTGATGCAGTCTCAGGATCGTAGTTTTGCACTTCTTTGGCCAGCTCCTCGAAGCCGGTGGTGTTGGTATCGATATACTCGCGATCTTCCAGACCTTCGGCCAGAATCACATGAATCAGCGCATTTTGCAGCACGACATCGGTGCCCGGCGTGATCGGCAGATGGATATCGGCAAACTGCGCCAGCATCGTCACGCGCGGATCGACGACGATCAACGGAAATTTGCGTTTTTCCAATGCTTCCTTCAAACGCCAGTAAATGATCGGATGCTGTTCCGGCAGGTTCGAACCCCAGGCAATCAGGCAGTCGGTATGCTCGAAATCCTCATAGCATCCCGGAGGGCCGTCCGAACCGAACGAGCGTTTATAGCCCGACACCGCCGACGCCATGCACAACGTGGTATTGCCGTCGTAATTGTTGCTACCGATGACGCCGCGCGCCAGTTTGCCGAGTGTATAGAACTCCTCGGTCAGGAGTTGCCCCGTCGAAACGATCGCGAAGGCGTCGCGCCCGTAGGTGCGCTGAATCCGCTTGATTTCCGACGCCATTTTATCCAGCGCCGTGTCCCACTCCGCATCCTGGTAGGGCTGGTATATCGAGTTTCGCAGCAAAGGCTTCTGGCCGCGTCCTGGGGCTTCGAACACCTGATATTCGAAAATCCCTTTGAGACACAGCTTGCCGCGATTGACATCGGCGCCGCCGACGCCCCGAGTCGCCACCGGTTTACCCTCGGCATTGCTGCCGATTTCAATCGAACAACCGGTGGAACAATAGCCGCAAGTTGAATACGTCCATTTTACGACGCCCTTATCGGCCATCTTGATCGGATTTTTTTTATTTCGTCCAAATAGCATAAATCGTCAACTCTGTTGTGTGATCATTCGTCCTTTGCTTTGCCTCTCCTCGTTCTCACGCGCCGCGTCACTGCCATTAAGTTAAGGATGGCCGGTCCCTTCTCCCTCCGGGAGAAGGCTAGGATGAGGGGATCAAAATAAAGTATTTTTCCTTATTTTATTCCCCTCACCCCTACCCTCTCCCGAAGGGCGAGGGAGATAACTGCCTTAACTTAATGGCAGTGACGCGCCGCGTGGGCATGCGGTTTAGGCGCGCCCGCGCCGCGGCAACCAGTCCGCAGCGCGGCTGGACTCGGTTCCCACGTAGCACGCGGGAACCGGAAAAGGGGCGCGATACCCTGAAGGGCATAAATGCGCACTTTACATTGGCCATCAATCCGGCAAAAACACCGTACCCTGGGCAAAAATCACCGCGCTGCCGCCGACCCGGAGGGTCAATTGCGCCTTGCCCTTGTGATCCATTTCGATGTTGATCACGCTGCGGCGCGAGTTCTCGTCGCCGCGGTCCACCGCGAAGGTATGGGTGCCCTTGCGCGTCTGCTCGAACGAACACAGGTAGGAGGCGAAGGCCGGTACCGCCGCGCCGACCGGCGGATCGTCGTCATGGCCGATGTGCGGCCCCAAGAGGCGCAGGTTGAAATCGGAATCGGAATAAGGCGTTTTCGGCGCGAACAGCAGGATTTCCTGCGCGGCGGTCTGCGGCGCGGCGGACCGGCTCCAGGCCGCGTAATTGAAGCGCGCCTTGCGCACCGTTTCATATTTCCAGACCGGCACGACCAGATACGGCATGCCGCAGGCGACCAGGCGCGCCGAATATTTGATGTGATCGAGATCGGCTTGCTGGATCGACAGCACGGCCGCCAGTTCCTCGTCGGTCGGCGCGAAGCGGTCGATGATCGAGGACACCTTGTTCGTGAACTGCACGAACATCGGCTTGCCGTTCTCGGCGGTGATGTTCACCTCGATCGGCCCCGCATTCTGTTCGAACACGACCGGCGTGACCGGATCGTCGAGCTTGATGTCGCCGCACAGCCCGAGCACATAGGCGGTCGCGATGATCGGGTGCCCCGCGAAATCGACCTCGGCCTTCGGCGAAAACATCCTGAGTTTGCGCAGGTCGCCGCCGGGATGGAAGACGAAAACGGTCTCCCACAGATTCAACTCGTTCGCGATTTTTTGCATCTCAACGTCGCCAAGGCCGTCCGCGTTCGGGAACACCGCGATTTGCGCGCCGTTGAAGACCTGCCGGGTAAATACGTCGGCAATGTAATACTGATATTTCATCTTTAGTCTCCGATGCCGACTGCGACCCGGCCGTTTTCAATCCGGATCGGGTACACGGGCACCGATACCGCCGCATCCTCCACGCAGACCCCGGTCTGCAGGTTGAAATGCTGTTTATACAAGGGCGAGGCGACCACGATCTGGCCGTTGATGTCGCCGATCATGCCGCGCGACAGCACGTTCGCCTGACCGATCGGATCGTAATTGCCGATCGCAAACACGGCCTGTTCTTTCGGCATGAAAAAAATCGCCACCTGTTGTCCATTTACCAGCGCGCAGACGCCCGAATTGGGCTGAAGGTCGTCCGCGCCGCACACATCGATCCATTCGGTCATTCCACCTCTCCCGTTATGGTTTCTTGTTCTGTTTCAGAAATCAGTTTGAAATGCTTGCGCTCGTCCTCACCGGCCGGCCTAAACTGGCCGCGTTCCTCGACGAACAGCACGTTGTCGTCCTGCGCATCGCTGTTGATGAAATGGCGGAAGCGCTTGAGCCTCGCTTCGTCGTTGATCGTGGTCTTCCATTCGCATTGATAGGTGTCGATCACGTATTGCATCTGCTGTTCGAGTTGTTCGCACACGCCGAGCTTGTCGTCGATGACCACCGCTTTCAGATAATCGAGACCGCCTTCCATGTTTTCCATCCAGACCGAGGTCCGCTGCAGGCGGTCGGCGGTGCGCACATAAAAGATCAGGAAGCGGTCGATCAATTTGATCAGGGTTTCCTTGTCGAGCCCGGTTGCGAACAGATCGGCATGCCGCGGCTTCATGCCGCCGTTGCCGCAGACGTAGAGGTTCCAGCCGGTTTCGGTCGCGATCACGCCGACGTCCTTGCCTTGCGCTTCCGCGCATTCGCGGGTGCAGCCGGAGACCGCAAACTTGATCTTGTGCGGCGAACGCAGGCCCTTGTAGCGGTTTTCGAGTTCGATCGCGAGGCCGACGCTGTCGTCGACGCCAAAGCGGCACCAGGTGCTGCCGACGCAGGATTTGACCGTGCGCAGCGACTTGCCGTAGGCATGGCCGGATTCGAAGCCGGCATCGATCAGGTCCTTCCAGATAGCCGGCAGCTGCTCGACGCGCGCGCCGAACAGATCGACGCGTTGACCGCCGGTGATCTTGGTATACAGCATGTATTTCTTCGCGACCTGGCCGAGCGCGATCAGCATGTCCGGCTTGATCTCGCCGCCGGTGATGCGCGGCACGACCGAATAAGTGCCGTCCTTCTGCATGTTCGCCAGGAAGGTATCGTTGGTGTCCTGAAGGCCGAGGTGATCGTTTTTCAGGATGTAATCGTTCCAGTAAGAGGCCAGGATCGAGCCGACCGCCGGCTTGCAGATGTCGCAGCCACTGCCCTTGCCGTATTTTTCGAGCAGTTCGTCGAAAGTCGTGATTTGCTTGACCATCACCAGGTTGTACAGATCCTGGCGGGTGTAGGGAAAGTGTTCGCAGATGTCGGTATTGACCTCGTAACCGTGCTTCGAAAGTTCGGAGTTCAATACCGATTTGAGCAGCGCCGCGCAGCCGCCGCAGCCGGTCGAGGCCTTCGTCTCGGCTTTGAGTCCTCCGATCGTGGTGCAGCCGCCGTCGATAGACTGGCAGATGTCGCCCTTGGTCACGTTATAGCAGGAGCAGATCGTCGCGGACATCGGCAATGCATCGGGACCCAAACCGACCGATTCGTCGGAGCGGCTCGGCAGAATCAGCGCGTCCGGATTTTCCGGCAGTTCGATGCCGTTCAGACAGTATTGCAGCAGGGTGCCGTAGCCGGACGCATCGCCGACCAGCACCGCGCCGAGCAGGCGTTTCTTGTCCTGGCTGACCACCAGGCGTTTATAGACTTCGGTCGCGCCGTTCTGATAGGTATAAACCATCGCGCCCGGCGTTTTCGCATGCGCATCGCCGATGCTGGCCACGTCGACGCCCATCAGCTTCAGTTTGGTGCTCATGTCCGCGCCGGTGAAACTGCCCTCGCCGCCGGTCAGGTCGGCGGCCACGGTCCGCGCCATCGCATAGCCGGGCGCGACCAGGCCGAAGATCATGCCGTTCCAGAGCGCGCATTCGCCGATCGCGTAGATATTCGGATCGGAGGTCCTGCATTGATTGTCGATCACGATGCCGCCGCGCGGCCCCATGTCAAGACCCGAGGCCCGGGCCAGTTCGTCGCGCGGGCGGATGCCGGCCGAAAACAGGATCAGGTCGGTTTCGAGCTCTGTGCCGTCCGCGAAACACATCTTATGGCGGCAAGTGTCGCCGTCCTTGATCACGCTGGTGTTCTTGCCGGTATGCACGTCCACGCCGAGCGCTTCGATTTTTTGCCTGAGCATCGCGCCGCCGGACTCGTCGAGCTGCACCGCCATCAGCCGCGGGGCGAATTCGACCACATGTGTTTTGAGGCCCAGATCGGTCAGCGCCTTGGCCGCTTCCAATCCCAGCAGGCCGCCGCCGATCACGACCCCGACCTTGCCGTCTTGCGCGGAAGCGGTGATCGCTTCGAGATCCTCGATCGTGCGGTAGACGAAACAGTGCGGGCGCTCATGCCCCGGCACCGGCGGCACGAAAGGATAGGATCCGGTCGCCAGCACCAGCTTGTCGTAGGCGACCGTAACGCCTTTGGCGGAACTGACCGTTTTGGCGGCCCGGTCGATGCTCGCGGCCTTGTCGCCGAGGTGTACGGTGATGCCGTTTTGCTCGAAGAAACCCTCCTCGACCAAGGACAGATCGTCGGCGGTCTTGCCGCTGAAAAACGAAGAGAGATGCACCCGGTCGTAAGCCGCTCTCGGTTCTTCGCAAAAAGTCACGATGTTGTAATCGGCTTGTTTGCCGCTGGAGGCAAAGCTGGCCAAAAAATTCTGCCCGACCATGCCGTTGCCGATCACGACGATTGTTTGTTTTGTACTCATGACACCCTCAATCAACAGATTAACGCCCAGTACCCAACCTAAGCAATATGCAGGCCATTTTATATAACCCATTGTTTATTATTATTTTTATCAAAAACCGACAAAACCGCTAAAGAATACCGCGCACAAATCGCACGACAATGGTGCATTCATCCGCCAATCGGCCATCCGGCACCCTTTAATAGTGCACGGCAATCACCTTTAGTGCGTAAAGCCTCGATCCAGGCCAAGCCGGAGACAGCACAGACCGAAAATCATCCGTGAGAAGGCATTACAGTGGGTGCGACGCCCACGTCGCGATTGAAAACAAGTCGCAAGTCGCGACGTGGGCGTCGCTCCCACAAACGACTTGTTATCTCGGGGATAGGAGTCAGTTCGACTTGAGCAGGAAATACAGCGTCACCAGATTGGCGACGAGGAGGAGAAGAGCCAGCGTTTTCCAGACCAGCAAGGGATTTTGCTGCATCAGCGGCAACGCTTCCTCGGCGGTCAAAAACTTCGGATTCGGGGTGGAAAGGTCGTAAAGAAATTCGGACAGGTCGTCGTAGCGGAACTCCGGCTGGATCGAGGTCGCTTTTTTCAGCGCGCCGTCGATCCAGACCGGCACCATCGGATTGCAATGAATGCTCGGCACATAGCGGAGTTTGTCCAGATTCGTCCGGTTCGGTTTTTCCGGCATATCCCGGCCGAACGGCAGCGCGCCGTTGATCATTTGATACGCGATCACGCCCAATGAGAACAGATCGGACTTGATCGAGCCGCGCAGGCCCAGATGGTATTCGGGCGCGGTATAGTTCAAGGTGCCGAGGATGTTTTCGGGGGAGCCATGATCGAGCGGAGTCATCTCGGCGATGCCGGCGATCTTGACCGAGCCGAAATCGATGATCTTGAGTGAGCCGTTAGGGTCGAATACGATGTTTTCGGGCTTCAAATCCTGATGCAGCATCTCCATCCGGTGGAATGCCCGAAGGCCCAGTGCGATCTGCTCGATGATTTTCCTGACATCCCGGATCTCGGGCTTCGGATTCGCCTGCATCCATTCGGCCAGGGTCGGCCCTTCGAGATATTCGGTCACATAATAGAGGCAGCTTTTGTCGCGGTCGGAGCCGAGTATTTTGACCACATGGTCATTATGAATGCGCTTGCCGGCCCATTCTTCATGCAGAAAATGCTCGATGTAATGGGTGTCGTCGTCATACAGTACGGACGGGGTTTTCAGGATCACCCGCATGCCGGTTTCGGTGTCGAGCGCGCGGTAAATCTGCGTGCGCTTGCTCGCATGCATTTCCGCCTCGATCCGGTAGCCGTCCAGAATCATGCCGGGGCTCAAAGGCGGCGGAAACGGCAACTGGCTCTGGCGGCGCAGAATTTCGTCTTCCTTCAGCAGCGGCAGTGCCTCGATCCTAAGCACTTGGCAGGTCAGGTTGTCGTCGCTCCGGTTTTGCGCGGCCAGATCGACCAGGCTCTGCGCCAGACCGTCCAGATCGCCGCCATCCAGCAGCCGCTTTTTTAACGACTTCTGATCGATGAAGTCATGCACCCCGTCGGTCGTCATCACAAACAGATCGCCTCTCTGCAAGGGCAGCGCCTGGTAGTCGACCTCCAGGCGCGGCTCGATGCCCATCGCCCGGTTCAGATAATCGCGCTCATTGCCGGCACGGACCCGGTGGTCGCGGGTCAGCTGCTCCAGGTTGCCGCCCCGCAGCCGATAGATGCGCGAATCGCCGACATGGAACAGGTGCGCGGTGTTCGATTTCAGAACGATCGCGCTGAGCGTGCTGACCATGCCGTGCGTCGACTGATAACGGCGCTGGCCCTGGCTGTACAGCCAGGAATTGGTCGCCGACAGAATCTTTTGTCCGGCGTATTTGACCGACCAGGATTCAGGTGTGCTGTAGTAGTCGTCCAGAAACGCCGCGACACAGCAATGGCTCGCCTCCCTGCCCGCATCGCAGCCGCTCATGCCGTCCGCAATCGCCGCCGCGATGCCTTTGTAAGCCAATTGATGATCGTCCGGAATCAGGGAACCGGCAAAGTCCTGATTCTCTTCCTTGACGCCCGGCTCGCTGGCAAAGGCAATGCTGACGGATAATTTGGCTGAAGTCATGAAGAACGGCTATCAATTCACTTCAATCATCTCGATCGTGCCGTCTTCCTGCACCTCGACCATATGCCCCGCCGGCTCGTCGATGTACTGCACCGCGACCATCACGAAGAAAGCGACCGCGCCGATCACCAGGAAAAACTCGGACGGGGTCACGAACGACAGCACGGTCAAAAACATCACGCCGCCGACGTTGCCGTAAGCGCCGACCATGCCGGCGATCTGGCCGGTCATCCGCCGCTTGATCAGCGGCACCATCGCATAGACCGCGCCGCAGCCGGCCTGCACAAAAAAGGAGCAGACCAGGGTGACACCCACCGCAGCCGAGACCGGCCAGGACGCATTGATCTGCGACATGCACGAGAAACCGATCAACACGCCCGCGGTCACGATCGTCAGCGACAGCTTGCGGCCGAAACGGTCGCTGAACCAACCGCCGCCGGGGCGCGCGACCATGTTCATGAACGCGAAGCTGCCGCCCAGAAGCCCCGCCTGCACCATCGTGACGCCTTGCGTTGCATGAAAGGTATTGAAGAAAAACAGCGGCAGCATCGACACGACCGCCAGTTCGGCGCCGAATGTGATCATATAAGATAAATTCAGAATCGCGACCTGCTTGAATTTGTATTGGTGAATGGCTTCGACCGGCTCGAAGACATGATCCTTGTTCACCTGAACAATCTTATGGACGTTGTACAAAAACAAGACCCAGATGGCCGCATGGATATAATAGGCGATCATGCCCGGCAACAGGCTCACGCCGGCCGGGGACAATTTCCAGGTCAGCACCGACAAGGTCGCATACAGAGGGATCGTCATCACGATATAAAAAATCAGATCGCCGACGCTGGTCACTTCCATCGCGCCCGCCTTTTTCGGCTTGAAATAGGTCGATCCTTTCGGCGTATCGGTGACGCTGAAATAATAGATGAACGCATACACCAGCGCGATCGCGCCGGTGCTCGCGACCGCATAGCGCCAGCCTTCATCGCCGCCGAACAGCAGCGCGATCAGCGGCAGGGAGCCCGCAGCCGCCGCCGAGCCGAAGTTGCCCCAGCCGCCGTAAACGCCTTCGGCGATGCCGATCTGCCGGGCCGGAAACCATTCGCCGACCATCCGGATGCCGATCACGAAACCGGCGCCGATAAAGCCCAGTAAGAAGCGGGCCAGCGCCAATTGCTCAAAACTCTCCGCCAGCGCGAACATGAAACAGGGAATGCTGCCGAGCCCCAGCAGTATCGAATAAGTGCGTTTGGGGCCGAACTTGTCGACCAGGATGCCGATCACGATACGCGCAGGAATGGTCAACGCGACGTTCAGGATCAGGATCGTCTTGATCTGCGAATCGTCCAGATTCAAGGTCTTGGCGATCACCAGCATCAACGGCGCATGGTTGAACCAGACCACGAAGCTGATAAAAAACGCCAGCCAGGTCATGTGAAGAATCTTCATTCTTCCCGAAAAGGACAACAGATTAAAATTTGCGCTCGACATGATGGATTTCTCAGAAGTTAATCGATTGAGCTATGCACAAGCAGGTTGCATGCCAATTCAATCCTCGTTCCCGCGCGCTGCGTGGGAATACCGTCACGACGCGCCAGCGTCGCGAGGCGGGACGCCGGCGCGTCCGCCCTGGGTTCCCACGCGGCGCGCGGGAACCAGAAAATCGCTTCGACTTCGCTCAGCGAACGCCTTAACTTAATGACAGTGAAGCGCCACATGGGAAAGCACCAAAGCAATGCCTATTGCATCAACATGGTGCGCTTTGCCACAATAGTGAAGCGAAAAGAGGCCGGCGTCTGCGCCATGTGAATGATGCTTGTGCGCCGCGCACCGCTTTATTGCCGGGACGGGAATTGAATCCCTCTTTATCGAGGAGGGCCTGACGGCTTTCGTCGCTTTTTTTCGCCTGTCACATCGCCGATTAAATTCGCATGTAACATTTCTTGAGTAAACTAACCGGTTCAGGTTCGATTGACAGCTCGATTCTGTCAAATCTATTTAAACCGAACGATTCAGTTATAAGTCACTCTTCCCCGCCGAGATTATCCGTCATGATGACACCCAAATTCCTTTCCTCCAACCTATCGACACTGCGCGGCATCGGCCGTGGGACCTTACTGGCAGGCGTTTTTGCCTTACTGGCGTTGTCGGCCGGCGTTATGTACTTGCGGGCCGCGCCCAAGCCGACTGAAACCGGCCAAGCGCAACCTGCGGCGGCATTGACGGTGACCCGCGCCGCGCCGCAATGGCGGCAATGGTCCGAGACGATCGACGCCTCGGGCACCATCGAGCCTTGGCAGGAAGCGGTGATCGGCGCGCAGTTGTCCGGATTGCGCTTGGTCGAAGTGCGGGCGAATGTCGGCGACGCGGTCAAACGCGGTCAGTTGCTGGCGCGTTTCGATGCCGACATGATCAGCGCCGACCTGGCCCAGCTCAAAGCCAATCTGGCCCAGGCCCAGGCCACGGCGGCGCAGGCCGAAACCAATAAACAACGGGTATTGAAGCTGAAAAACGCCGGCAGCCTGAGCCAGCAGGAGATATTGCGCTATGAGACCGAAGCGGAAACCTCCCGCGCCCAGGTCGAAGCGGTCAAGGCCCAGCTGGCTGCCAAACGGCTGGAATTAAGCTATACCGAGGTGTTGGCGCCGGACCACGGCATCATCAGCGCCCGCCAGGCGACGCTAGGCTCCGTGACCGCCGGCGGTCAGGAGCTGTTTCGGCTGATACGCCAGAATCGTCTGGAATGGCGCGGCGAACTGACCGCCGCGCAAATGGCGCAAACCCGCCCCGGCCTGCACATCAGTCTTAGCCTGCCGGACGGCAGCCGTGCCGAAGCCCGCTTACGGCAACTGGCCCCCGCCCTGAACCCGCAATCCCGTCTGGGCATCGTCTATGCCGACCTGCTTCCCGGCAGCAAGGCGCGCGCCGGCATGTATGCCGCCGGCCTGCTGCTGCTGACCGAGAGCCCGGCGCTGACGGTGCCGGCCGCCAGCGTGGTGATCCGCGACGGCCGCAGCTATGTGTTGAAACTGAAAAGCGCCGACGCCGTCGCTCCGGTCGCTTTGCATCCGGTCGAGACCGGCCGCCGGCAGGACGCCGAGGTCGAAATCGTCAAAGGCCTCGGCGACACCGACCGCATCGTCGTCGAAGGCGCGGGCTTTCTGAACGACGGCGATAGAGTGCAGATTGCCCCGGCCCCTGCCGCCGGCAGCGAGGGTTAAGCGATGAATCTGGCGACCTGGTCCATCCGCAATCCGATACCGGCGGTGTTGTTGTTCATCATGCTGTCGTTTGCCGGCTTGCGCGGCTTTCAGCAGTTGTCCATCCAAAGCCTGCCGGACCTCGATCTGCCCGGAATCATCATCCAGCTCAGCCAGCCCGGCGCCGCGCCGGCGCAGCTGGAAACCGAAGTGGCGCGCAAGGTCGAGAATTCCATCGCCACCTTGTCCGGCCTCAAGCATATCCGCACCTCGATCACCGACGGCCTGGTGCAAATCAGTGCCGAATTCGTGCTGGAGAAGAAACTGTCCGACGCCTTGACCGAAACCAAGGATGCCGTCGACCGGGTGCGCTCGGATTTACCCACCAGCGTGCAGCAACCCAGCGTCAGCGCCGTCGTTGTCGGCGGCGTACCGACGCTGACCTATGCGATTGCCTCCTCAAAGCTGGATGAAGAAGCCTTATCCTGGTATGTCGATGACACCGTCGGCAAGACCCTGTCCGGCGTGGCGGGGCTCGGCCGCTTCGAACGTCTGGGCGGCGTGCAGCGCGAAGTCCAGGTGGAAGTCGACCCGGTGCGGATGGCGTCGCTGGGCGTGACGGCCACCGATGTATCCAGGGCGCTAAAACAGGTGCAGCAGGAATCCTCCGGCGGACGCGGCAATCTCGGGCTAGCGGAACAATCGCTGCGCACCTTGGCGACGGTACGTCAGGCATCGGAACTGGCGGCTATGCCGATAGCGCTGGGCAACGGCCGCGACGTGCGTCTGGAGCAAGTCGCCACGGTCAGGGATACCGTGGCCGAACGTACCCAGGTGGCCTTGCTGGATGGCAAGCCGGTAATAGGCTTCAATGTTTACCGCGCCAAAGGCCATGACGAAACCCGAGTCGCCGAAGGTGTGCAACAGGCGTTGCAACGTTTGCAGGAAGCCGATCCAAGCATCAGCGTAACCTTGATTTCCGGTTCGGTCGATTATGCGCTGGAACAGTATGAGGGTTCGATGACGATGCTGTACGAAGGCGCGCTGCTGGCGGTGCTGGTGGTATGGTGGTTCCTGCGCGACTGGCGGGCGACGCTGGTGTCGGCATCGGCCTTGCCCTTGTCGATCCTGCCGACCTTTGCGGTGATGCATTGGTTGGGTTTTTCGCTGAACATGCTGACCTTGCTGGCTTTGGCGATCGTGGTCGGCATCCTGGTCGACGATGCCATCGTCGAAATCGAAAACATCGCTCGTCATGTGCAGCAAGGTAAAACGGTACGCCAGGCCGCCGCCGACGCGGTCGACGAAATCGCGCTGGCGGTGATCGCCACCACGCTGACGCTGGTGGCGGTCTTCATGCCGACCGCATTGATGAACGGCATTACCGGGATGTTTTTCAAGCAATTCGGCTGGACGGCGGTGGTAGCGGTGCTGGCATCCCTGCTGGTCGCGCGCTTGCTGACGCCGGTGCTGGCGGTGTTTCTGCTTACCGACCGCCATCATCCGGCGACGCCGGACGGCAGGCTGATGCAGGCTTATCTGCAAATGGTGCGCTGGACGCTGACGCAGCGCAAGACCACGCTGGGGTTGGCGACGCTGTTCTTCGTTGTCGCCTGCGGCATGGTGCCGATGATTCCGGCCGGCTTCGTACCGGCCTCCGATCGCGGTTATACCTTGGTGCATTTCGAATTGCCGCCCGGCAGTTCGATAACCGATGCCAGTCGGGTGGCGGAAGCCGTGCGGGTGGCGCTGAAACCGGTAGCCGGCATCGACCACCTGTTCACGGCGGTCGGCAGCGGCCATATAGCCGACGGGGCCCTGATCCGGGCCGGCGAGGTGCGCGAGGGTTCATTGACGCTGACGTTGCAGGAACGCGACCAAAGGCCGTCGCAAACCGAAATCGAACAGGCGGTGCGTCAGGCCTTGCGTGATGTCGCCGGCGCGCGTTTCTCCCTTGGCGTCGGCGGTCCGGGCGAAAAGATGTCGCTGATTCTGTCCAGCGAGAATGCCCCGGCGCTGAAAGCCAGCGCCCAGGCATTGGAACGGGACCTGCGCAGCATCGGCACGCTAAGCAACATTACCAGCACCGCGAGTCTGGAACGCCCGGAAATCGTGATTCGGCCCGACTGGCAGCGCGCCGCCGAACTGGGTATCACCGCCGAACTGATAGGCGAAACCGTGCGCATCGCCACCAGCGGCGATTTCGACACGCAACTGGCCAAGCTCAACCTGGACAACCGGCAACTTGGGATTCGGGTGCGGATGGCCGATGCCGCCCGCCGGGATTTGCAGGTGCTGAGCAATCTTAGGATCAAGTCCAGCAACGGCCTGGTGCCGCTGTCCAGCGTCGCCGAGTTATCGCTGGCTGGCGGCTCGGCGCAGTTGAACCGTTACGACCGCCGCCGCTTCGTCACCGTCAATGCCGAACTGGGCGGGATGTCGTTGGGCGCCGCCTTGGCGGCCGCCAAGGCGCTGCCGGCGGTGAAGAACATGCCGTCCGGCGTCAAGCTGATCGAGACCGGCGATGCGGAAATGATGGAAGAGATGGCCGGCGGTTTCGGTTTTGCGATGTTGACGGGCCTGCTTTGCGTGTTCTGCGTGCTGGTGCTGCTGTTCAAGGATTTCTTCCAGCCGCTGACCATCTTGTCGGCGATTCCGCTGTCGCTGGGCGGAGCGTTTATCGCGCTGTTGATCACCGGCGGCGAGTTGAATATTCCCTCGATGATCGGTTTGATCATGCTGATGGGCATCGTCACCAAAAACTCGATTTTACTGGTGGAATATGCGCTGGCGGCAAGGAGGGAGCGCGGCTTGTCGCGGCATGACGCACTGGTGGATGCCTGCCATAAGCGGGCCCGCCCGATCATAATGACCACGGTCGCGATGATTGCCGGCATGCTGCCGATTGCCCTGGGTTTCGGTTCCGACGCCAGCTTCCGGCAACCGATGGCGATTGCGGTGATCGGCGGCTTGCTCAGCTCCACGCTGCTGAGTTTGCTGGTGGTGCCGGTGGTGTTTACTTATGTTGATGGGTTGAAGCAAGGGTTGGGACGCCTTAGTCGGCAGGGGAAGGTGTCGGTGGCGGGGGCAAATTGACCGGTTTTATTGGTTGGGACCGGCCTTGCTGCAATTTCGAAACTGCCGTTGGTGATGAGTTTTATACATTGGCAACAAGGCCAAAAACCGCCAACCAAATGCACTAAACAGATGGCAGGTCAAACTCGGAAAGTAGTCATTCGTATCGTTAGTCATTTGTCGCGCCGGTTTTTGACGTTGGCTTTATAGTTTCGTTAACCTTTGTGTGTTAGTGTCGGTTGAAATTTGACTATCTAACGGCGTCAACAGCACACGATGCAAAAGCCGCTTTATCACGCGTAATTAAACCCAGATCGTGTTTTAAGTCGTGAGGAATGGGACAAAGCTATCGAAATTTTTGAACAAGAAATGGGCTTTGAAAAATCAACTCCGTGCAATCGTTTTGCACGAATATAAAGGACGGGAACATCTGCTCAGCGAGGCTTTGTTTGTGCAGAAAAGTCGACAAAATTGGCAAAATTTGAATGCTCTTTTAAAATACAAGGTTCAATTCTTATTTGAACAGCTTTGCTACAACCCTCATCGAGATTATTTTTTGTGGATCATGGAATTTCCGAGTTAATTACCCGATACTCGATTAATAGGAAATTATTTGTATGACTTTTGCTACATCGCTAGCATGTTTCCCGCAAAACACTATCACCCATCTATTTTTTGACGCAGGTCACCACATGAAGACCGCAAAAAACTTTGATTAAGGACGAGATTTAATGCTAAATGATACGGAATCTCCGAAGACCATATATCGAAACGTTTCGGTTGAAGTTGACAGGATTTTAAAAAAACTTGAAGGATCTCCAGAGAATGAGAAAATTTCGGCGGCAACAGAAAGTGCCAGGAAAATTCTGAAAGACCTTCAGGAGAAGATTAATATTGATATAGCTGCACTTAAGGGACATGCAGAATGGGATACCTTTACCATCGCATTTTATGGTGAAACTAATGCCGGTAAGTCGACAATCATAGAAACACTTCGGATCATGCTAAGGGAACAGAGTAAGATCAAGGCACAGCATAGATTCAAATCTTTGATGAACAAGCATGGCATTAGCGATGAACGTTTCGAGGCTTTACGTCAGGCGATCCTGCAGAACGAAGAATCGCTCACCCAATTGCAAAATGATCTGAAGGATAGCGTTCAGCAGCATGAGGCGCGGGAAGATGCTCTAAAGGAAAAGATCCGTCATTTACAACTTTTGACAGCTGAAAAAATGAAAGCGGCGTCTTTATGGCAGAAACTCTTGCGTTTATTTCTGAAGCTGCCTGAAGAAAAAGCAAGAAAGAAGGCAATGAAAAACTTGAAAACGGTTGAGGCTGAGAGACGCAACGACATCAAGCGGTTCACTCAGCAGCAGCTTAAGGAGCAGAGGCGGAAAACAGCCCTCGAAAAGGAACACAAACGCCTTGAAGAAAAATTGAAACACCTGGAGGTCTTTGCCGATGGAGGAATCATCGGCAATGGCCGCTCAGACTTTACTGTCGAAACTGAGCCCTATACATTCGAGTGGGAAAATCAGAAATTTATCTTGCTTGATGTGCCCGGCATCGAAGGCAAGGAATCACAAGTCATCGAGAGCATTGGAAATGCGGTACAGAAAGCGCACGCGGTATTTTATGTGACAGGTAAGGCGGCGGCCCCTCAAAAGGGGAGTGAAGGTAACAAAGGTACACTTGAGAAAATCAAGGAGCATCTCGATGCGCAAACTGAAGTTTGGACGATCTTCAATAAACGCATTACCAACCCGCTCCAATTGGAGAAAGGCGAACTGATCAGCCAGGACGAGCAGGATAGCCTGCAAGATCTTGACAGTAAAATGCGCGAGCAACTGGGGGAAAATTATCAGAAAGTGTTTCCGTTGAGCGCTCAGCCTGCCTTCTTAGCAGTTGCCGACTGCCTGTTGCCAGACTCATCCAATGCCAAGAGCAGATCAAAAATCCTGAGCAAGTTCAGTACCCAGGAAGTGCTATGTAAATCCAATGTGTCGAATTTCCATGAACTGCTGACTAGTAAGCTGTTAAAAGACTCCAAGAGCAAGATTAAACGCTCCAATTTCAATAAAGCTAACCAAGTAGTTAAGGCTGCTACAACTCAAGTCACCACAATACAGAGAGAGACATTCCTTCCGCTTAGCCAGCAACTAAAGCAGAATACAGAAGATGCGCGCATCCAGTTGGATTTAGCGCTGAAAGGCTTGAAAAACAGGCTGGAGACACAGGGGGAGCGTGCGATCAGCGATTTCAATAATACAGTTCGAAAGAAAATTTACGAACGCATTGAAAAAGACATTAGTAATGACGCTTTCAAGACGGCGCTTCAAAACTTTATCGAGGAAGAACAGGTAGTCCTGCAGAGTCGCCTGCCGCAGGCCATAGAATCTGAGCTGAAGAAATTTCAATCTGAAATTTCCGCGGTAATCGAAAGATTCCGGGAATATGTCAGAGAATCGATGGAAACTTACTCTAAGATTCAAGCGCGGCATTTGGATAGCAAGTTCGAATTGAAAATTGATATCGATAACGGTGTTAAGTGGCAGAACTTGGTTGGTACTCTTGTAGGAGGTGCGTTTCTGTTTTGGAACCCCGCCGGTTGGGTCGTATTGGCGTTGAGTGTCGTTACCTTACTGGTCAGTCTAGGTAAGGCGCTTATCAGCTTATTTAGCTCTAGCTACAAAATGTCACAGCAGCGCCAAGCTGCTGATGAAAACCTGCAAAAAATCAAACATCAGATGGAGATCGAGATGCGCAAAAGCCTGGATGACGCATTTCCGGCGTTGCAGACAAAGGTAGACGAGATCAAAAACGCGGTGGAAGAGCCCGCCAGACAGGTCGCTGAAATAATCGCGACGCTAGTCGAATCTGCAGAAAAGCTGACGATACTATCCAACACAATAGAAGCAAAAGGCGCTAGGTAATGAACAAAACATTAGATGCATTCAAGACACAACAATCCCAAGCCTTGAAAATTCTGGAAAGACTCCAGGCTTTTTTGCAGCGGGGCGAAAGTGTCGGGGTACAGATAGACCCCAACCTAAAAAACAAATTACAGACGGCTATCCAAAGTATCGCCGGCGACAAACTCAAGATAGCCTTGGTCGGTGGCTTCTCGGAGGGTAAGACTTCTATCGCCGCCGCCTGGATGGAACAACTGGACAAATCCAGTATGAAGATTAGTAACCAGGAATCTTCCAATGAAGTGAAATTGTACGATGTAGATTCAGATTTTGTCTTGATCGACACGCCGGGGTTGTTTGGCTTCAAGGAGCAGTACAACGAAGAAACCCATTCAATTGAAAAATACAAGGATATCTCTAAGAAGTATGTGAGCGAAGCGCATCTAGTTCTTTACGTGATGAACTCAACCAACCCCATCAAGGAAAGTCACAAGGAAGACCTAGTTTGGTTGTTCAGAACATTGAACCTACTGCCTCGTACGGTTTTTGTACTGAGTCGCTTCGATGACGTAGCAGATGTAGAAGACGACTGGGATTACAGGGAAAACCTGAAGATTAAACGAAACAATGTGATCGGTCGTTTACAGGACCTGATCGACCTTGATAAGAAAGAAGCCGATGAACTGGCCATTATCGCGGTAGCAGCGAACCCGTTCGATATGGGTACTGAGTACTGGCTATCGAACCTGGACAAGTTCAAAGAGCTCTCCCATATTGCTTTGCTGCAGGAGGCGACATCTGAGAAAGTCAGGGCTAATGGCGGCGCGGCAGCCATCGTTGACGAAACTAAAAAGAGTATCATTCGCGATGTGTTGCACACGCAATTGCCTATTGCGATCGACACCAATGAAAAAATAGGCCTGGAAGTCGACAGGCTCGAAGATATGTGCGTCAGGTTGAAAAAACAGCTCAATTCAACCGACAGTCAGATCTCGGACCTGCGAATCAGCTTGCGCCAGTTTGTTTCGGATTACTTTTCAGACCTGATTCTACAGGCCAATGGCTTGAGCATTGAAACCTTTACTGAGTTCTTCGAGCGTGAAGTGGGGGCGGAAGGCGTAGTCCTTGCGACTCGTTTGCAGAATGAATTTGAACGTCAGTTACGATCCGTCACTCTTGAAGTTAGCAAGATGAAGGTGGGTTTTGAGGCGGAAATCAATCACTACAATACCGCTGTCAACGTGCTAGGTAAGCAGGGGCTGAATTATGTAGTCAAAAGCAACCTGATCAACAACACCACGGTACTAGGTGTGCGTGATGGTATCGTTACCGTTGCAAAAACGGTTGGGATGGATCTGGGTAAATTTCTGAAATTCAAGCCCTGGGGCGCCGTAAAACTTGCCAAGGGAATCAATGGAGCTCTCGCCTTCGCAGGGATTGCGCTGGAAGCATGGGACAGTTGGGAGCAAGCGAAGCGTGAAGAAGCCTTCCACAAGTCGTTAGAAGATATGGTAGAAAATTTCAACAAACAACGGAGCGAGCTGCTCGATTTGATCAGCGGACCACAATTCATCGAGCAGTTCTTTGCCGATTATCTCGAACTGCAAAGCAAAGTGCAGGATGTTCAGAAAATCCTGACGCAAAGGCGTGAACAACGGCAAAAGCTCCATGAATGGTGCGAAACAGTTGAAGTCATCGACGCTGAATTCAGCGTATTGCAGGATTGATCCCTTGCCTCGTTCCCACTCGCCTGCGTCACTGCCATTAAGTTAAGGCGGTTATCTCCCTCTCCCTTCGGGAGAGGGTCGGGGTGAGGGAAATAAAATAAGGAAAATTTTTTATTTTGATCTCCTCGGCAATAGCTCCGGCATTGCTCTAACTCCTGCATCCTTGCAGTCGTCATCCTAGCCTTCTTCCGGAGTGAGAAGGAACCGGCCATCCTTAACTTAATGGCAGTGACTCGCCCGCGTGGGAACGCAGTCAAAGACGCGCCAGCGTCGCGAGAGGGGACGGCTGGCGCGTCCGCCCTGGTTACCACGCGGCGCGTGGTAACCAGAAGTGAATGAATTTCGGTAGGTTAACTTCGCCCCGACCCTAACTTCAAATTGGCGAAAGGCCCGGAGCCTGCGTAGATGGGTTTCACTATAGCGCTACCCATCTACGCAATCTCCAACTCCAAGGCTTCCGGCTCCGAAACCTTCGCTTCTTCCGGCAGCATCCACGCCTGCAGAACCTCCGCCACCATACGCGCGTTTTCATGATTCAACATGCTGATATGGTCTCCGGGCGTATGAGCGTGCACCACCGGACGCCGTGACAGCAGCTTCCACTGGCTGACAGCGCGGCTCAGAGGCTGCGGTTCTCCCTCCTCGCCTCTCTCCAGGGCCTGAATAAACAGCAGTTGCTCCACCTGACTGCCATCCGGCTGATACGTCATGCGGAACTGGTTCTTGAAGATGTCGAGCAAGCCGCGCACGATGAATACGCCGGCATCTTCCCGCACCAGGCCCAAGTCCACCAGATAAGGCTTGATCAGATGAAGTTGCTCCTCCTCGGCTAATCCGGCTAGATCCTCCGCATTGATGGAGATGTCTCGGCCGAAAGCGTGACCCATGACCCTGAGAGCCTGGACGATGAGCTCCGCGTCGGAGGCGTCTACCCCGGAAGGTATGCCCGCATCCAGGAGCGCCACGAATCCGACCTGCCGGCCGGACGCTTCCAACCGTCTGCCCATCTCGAACGCCACGCTTCCTCCTAAAGAGTGGCCTGCCAGGTAATACGGCCCCTCGGGCTGGGTTTGCAAGACAAGATCGACGTAATAAGCGGCCATCTCCTCGATGCTGGCGTGAGGCGCAGTTTGCCCATCCATCCCTTTAGCCTGGAAGGCGTAAACCGGATGCCCGCCCCCCATAGCCGCCGCCAAATGGTAGAGATAGTGACATTGTCCTCCCACGCCGGGCACACAAAACAGGGCCGGACCAGATCCTGTGGCGCGGAGCGGAACGAGAGGCTCCCACATTGCATCGGCGGAGTCGTCCGCAATCAGGCGCGCCAATTGCTCGATGGTCGGTGCCTTGAACAAGGCCGCCAGAGGCAACTGCTTGCCGAGTTCGGCGTCAATTCTCGCCATCAGTTGTACGGCCAGCAGCGAATGTCCGCCCAGCTCGAAGAAATTGTCATCGATGCTCAACTCGTCGAGCTTGAACAGCGACTGCCAAAGCCTGAGCATCTGCAACTCGTACCGATTCCGCGGAGCCACGGCGACTTTGCCGTCCGCCAAGCCCGCATCCGCCGGCAGCGCCTTGCGGTCAAGCTTGCCGTTCGGTGTCAGAGGCAGCGCTTCCAGCCATACATAAGCTGTCGGCACCATGTACTCCGGCAGCCGGTCCTGTAAATGCCGCCGCAGAAGATCTGCCGCGATAGGCTCGGCGGCGGTATAGTATGCCGCCAGCCTCAGGTCGCCCGCGCCGCTCTCGCGCGCCAGCACTACCGCCTCGCGCACGCCCGGACAGCCCACCAATTGCGCCTCGATTTCGCCCAGCTCGATGCGGAAACCACGAATCTTGACCTGGAAGTCGTTGCGGCCGAGGAATTCGATGGTGCCGTCCGGCAGCCAGCGACCCAGGTCGCCGGTCCGGTAGAGACGCGCGCCAGCGGTCCCGAACGGGTCCGGCACAAAGCGTTCAGCGGTCAGCTCAGGACGATCCAGATAGCCCCGCGCCAGCCCGGCGCCGCCCACGTATAATTCGCCCGCCACCCCGATCGGAACCGGCGCGAAGGTTGAATCCAGCAGGTAGGCGCGGGTGTTGGCGATGGGCCGGCCGATCGGCGGCAGCCCTTCCCTGCCCGCCGGCACCGCACAGGAGGTCGAGACGACACTGTTCTCGGTAGGGCCGTAGTTGTTGACCAGTTCGAACGGCAGGCCGGCCGGCGGATAACCGTGCAACTGGTCGCCGCCCGTCAGCAGGAAGCGTAAGGCAAGATGCTCGGGCCAAGGCGTGGCCAGCATCAGTTCGGCGAGGGGCGTCGGCATGAACGACACGGTGATGCGGTCGTCGGCCAGCTTCTGCCATAGCGCCTCCGGCTGACCCAGCAATTCCGGTCGGATCAGGTGCAGACTCGCGCCCGCCAGAAGGTAGGGCCAGGTTTCCCAGGCGCTCGCATCGAAAGCCAGGCCGGCCAATTGGGTGGCCCGATCGGCGGCGCTCACCTTAAACCGCAGGTTGTGCCAGGACGCCAGGTTTACCGCCCCGGCGTGAGGTACCGCCACGCTCTTCGGCGCACCGGTGGAGCCGGAGGTATAGATGACGTAGGCGAGATTTTGCGGAACCGTCAGGCCGTCAAGATTCGCCGAGTTCTCCTGTGCAATCGTCGCCCAATCACGATCCAGACAGAAAGTGACGGGATGGTAAGGCAGATCATCCAATAGCGCTGCCTGGGTCAGCAGCACGGCGGCGCCGCTGTCGGCCAGCATGAAATCCAGCCGCTCCTTCGGATAGGCCGGGTCCAGCGGCACATAGGCGCCGCCCGCCTTCAGCACAGCAAGGAGCCCCACCACCACCTCGACACTCCGCTCCAGGCACAGCGCCACTCGTGTCTCAGGCCCCACGCCCAAGCTGCGCAGGTAGTGCGCCAGCCGATTGGCCCGGGCGTTGAGCTCGGCGTAGGTCAAGCGGATATCGGCATAGACCAACGCCGTTGCATCCGGGGCGTTGCGGACTTGCGCCTCGAATAACTCGTGGATGCAACGATCCTGAGCATAGGCGGCCGAGGTGGCGTTCCACACTTCCAGCAGCATGCCCCGTTCCTCCTGTCCCAGCACATCGATGGCACAAACGGCCTTATGCGGCGCCTGTTCCAGGGCCTCCACCAGACTCGCCAGCGCGTTGTGCATGTAGCCGCACAAACGCGCAGGATCAATAGACGTCTGCGCCTGCACGGTCAAACGGAACCCCGTTCCCATATCGTCCACCGAGAGGACAATCGGATAATTGGTGCGCTCCTCGCCCGCCAGCACCTCGATCCCTTCCCATAGGCGCGCGGTCTCGCCGTTCTCCATGCCTGGACTGTGACGATAATTGAGTAGCGTCGTGAACAGCGGCGTCGGCGCCGGCACGGCGCTGCAGCGCTGCGCCAGCGCCAGTGGAGCGTGTTCATGGCGCAGCACATCGGCCAGCCGCACATGGGTCCGCCGCACGGCCTCCTCCGCGCCCTCGATGCCAATCTCAAGCCGCACCGGCAGGGTATTGATAAACATGCCCAGCACTCGGTCGGCACCGGCCCCGCCTTGCAGGCGGCCGAACAGCACCGTGCCGAACACCACGTCCCGACACCCGGTGGTCCGCGCCAGCACCTGCCCCCATGCCAGATGGCACAAACTCGCGGAACTGACGCCCAGCACCCGTGCGCGCTCCCGCAAGCGCCGGGCGAGATCGGCGTCGAGTGTGTGCGCCGCTTCTTCGACGCCCGAACCGTCGCCCTGCACATCCAGCACGCCGAACGGCGCCGTCGGCTCGTCCACATCGCCGAGCAACTCCCGGAAAAACGCCTCGTGCTCGGACGGGCTAATGCCCAGGCGCGCCTGCGCCACAAAGTTCCGGAACGGCAACGGCTCCGGCAGCAGGTCCGCGTGGCCTGATAGATGGGCACGAGTCTCTTCCAGCAGGATTTCGAGCGCGGTGTGGTCGAGCGCCAGATGGTGGGTGAGCAACAGCAGAAGCCAGCGATTGTTGGCTGCATCGTAAGCCGTGTAAGCCTGCATCATCGGCGCCCGGCGCACATCGAGGCGGAAATGGCGCGGGTCGAATCGTGCCCGCAGCTGATCGGCGATGTCGCCCATTTCAGGGTCGAAAACGACCTCCTCGACGGTCAGCTGGGCCTCACGCCATACCACCTGCACCGGCTCCGGCAAGCCCTCCCAGGCCATCGCGGTGCGCAGGATGTCGTGTCGGGCGATCACCGACTGTAGCGCATCGAGGGTCTCCCTAAGCCGTACGGCCGTTTCGAACGCCAGCATGAAAGGAAGCAGGTAGGTATCCCCCTTTTCGGTCATCAGATGGTGAAAAAGAATGCCTTCCTGCAAGGGCGCAAGAGGATAGATATCCTGAATGTTGGCCGCGCCGCCCGGCGTCGCGTCTACCAGGCGCGCGATCTCCGCCGGTTGGAGCGCGACCAGCGGCAGCATCTCGGAGGTAATCTCCCCGCTTCCCGGAGGAATCCGGTTGCTGGGCACCTCGACCAAACTGACTCGGGTCCCTACGGCAGCCGCCAATCCCGCCAGCGTCGGCGTGGTAAACAGAGCGCGCACGTCGGCCTTGAGGCCCGCCTGCCGCATCCGCTCGATCAGGGTCACCGCCAGCAGGGAATGACCGCCGAGCGCAAAGAAGTGGTCATGCCGCCCCACTCGCTCGACCTTGAGCAGTTCCGACCAGATCCGAGCCAGCGCGGTCTCGACCTCGCCCTGCGGCGCCTCGTAATCCAAGACGCCGAATGCGTCGGCGTCCGGCGCCGGCAGCGCCTTGCGGTCCAGCTTGCCGTTGGGAGTCAGCGGCAGCACGTCCAGCCGTACATAGGCCGCCGGCACCATGTACTCCGGCAACCGTTCGCTCAAATGCTGCCGCAGTAGATCTATCGCGATGGGCTCGTCGGCGGAGTAGTAGGCGACCAGCCGCGGATCGCCCGCGCCGTTCTCCCGCGCCAGCACCGCCGCCTCGCGTACGTCAGGATAGCCTGCCAATTGCGCCTCGATTTCGCCCAGCTCGATGCGGAAACCGCGGAGCTTGACCTGGAAATCGTTGCGGCCGAGATAGTCGAGCGTGCCGCCCGGCAGCCAGCGCGCCAGGTCGCCGGTCCGGTAGAGACGCGCGCCAGCGGGTCCGAATGGGTCCGGCACGAACCGTTCTGCGGTCAGATCGGGACGGTCCAGATAACCCCGTGCCAGTCCGGCGCCGCCAAGGTACAGCTCGCCGGCAACCCCGACCGGGACCGGCGCTAAGCTGTTGTCCAGCAAGTAGGCGCGGGTGTTCGCGACGGGCCGGCCGATCGTCGTTTTTGCGCCGTCGAAATCGCACGGACAAACCCAAAAACTCGCATCGATGCAGGTTTCGGTCGGCCCGTATAGATTAATCAGCTCTGCATCCAGACGGCCGCGACACTGTTGCGCCAGCGGCGCCGGCAACTCCTCACCGCCGCAGAAAATCCGCCTTAAAGAACGCAAGGCGACGCCGCCGTCCGTATCGAGCAGCAGCCGCAGCAGACTGGGCACGGCTTGCAGTGTCGTAATGCCATGCTCCCGGATTGCCAGAAGCAAGGTGCGCGGATCCTCTTGCCAATTGGACGGCGCGAGGACCAGCGGCGCACCGAAAGATAAGGGATTGAAGAACTCCCACACCGCGGCGTCGAAGCCGATGGACGTTTTTTGCAGAAAACGATCCGACGAGTCCAAAGGAAACGCATCCTGCATCCACAAAGTATGGTTGTATAAGGCGGCGTGGGGCACCATGACGCCCTTGGGCCGGCCTGTGGAGCCGGACGTATAGATGACGTAGGCGACATGCGCCGGAGTCAGCCCGATGCCGGCCGGGTCGAGATTTTCGGCGGGCTGATGCATCCACTGTGCCTCGTCTGCGCTAAGATCGATCCGCGCAGGGCCTGCCAGCCGGGCCTTGACGCCGGCGTCAGTCAACATCAGCAGCGGCGCGCTATCGGCCAACATGAATCCCAACCGCTCCTCGGGATATGCGGGGTCCAGCGGCACATAGGTGCCGCCCGCCTTGAGCACCGCCAACAGCCCCAACACCAGCTCGAAGCTACGCTCCATGCAGAGCCCGACCCGGACATCCGGCCCCACCCCCAAGCCGCGCAGGTGGTGGGCCAGCCGGTTGGCCCGAGCGTTGAGTTCACCGTAGCTTAGAATCCGAGTGCCATGGACCACCGCCGGCGCCTCCGGCTTGTTGATGACCTGCGCTTCGAATAGCATGTGGATGCAGCGGTCCTTAGGGAGCTCGACCGCCGTGGCGTTCCAGTCGATCAGAATCCGCCGGATGTCCGCGTCGTCGAGCAGCGGCAATTGCCGGATGCGCTGTTCGGGAGCGCGCGCTATCCCTTCTAGCAGGTGCCGGAAGTGCTCCGCCATGCGCTCAATAGTGGCAGCATCGAATAGATCCGCGGCGTATTCCCAGGTGGCCTCCAGACCCTCAGACCCTTCCTCTAGGTTCAGCAAGAGGTCGAACTTTGCCGCCATCAGCGGCGCCTCCACCACGCTCAGACTGAGATCCGGCAGAGCCAGGTCCGCCTGCTCGTTATTCTGCAAGGCCAGCATGATCTGGAATAAAGGATGATGACTGAGGCTCCGTTCCGGGTCCATCAGCTCCACCACTTGTTCGAATGGCAATGATTGGTGGGCGTAGGCCTCCAGCGCCGTCTGCTTGGCCTGCCGCAAGAGGTCGAGAAAGCGCGGATCCTCCGAAAGATCCAGGCGCAGCACCAGGGTGTTCACGAAGAAACCGATCAGGGGCGTCAACTCGGCCTGGGTGCGGTTGGCGATAGGCGTACCCAGCACAATATCAGAGGCTCCGCTGTAGCGCGCCAGCAGCACCGAGAAAGCCGCCTGCAAGGTCATGAACAGGGTAGCGCCTTCCCGCTGGCCCAGCTTGTTTAGCTCGGCGGTCAGTTCGCACCCGAGCTGTTGCCGGTAGACCGCGCCCTGGTCGCTCGGCAGCGCCGGCCGCGGCCTGTCTGTCGGCAGGCTGTGCAGCTCCGGCAGGCCCTTGAGCTGGCGGCGCCAGTAGTTTTCCAGACGATTCCGCTCGGCGCCCTGCAACCAGCGCCGCTGCCAGGCGGCGTAGTCTGCATACTGAATCGGCAGTTCCGTCAGCGGGCTGGCTTCACCACGCGCGTAGGCGGTATAGAGCGCCGCCACCTCCTGGATCAGAACACCCACCGACCAGCCGTCGGCGGCAATGTGGTGTACCGTGGCCAGCAGCAGGTGTTCCTCGTCCATCAATTGCAGCAGCCGGGTCCGCAGCAGCGGGCCTCGGCCGAGGTCGAACGGTTGCGCCGACTCGGCCGTAAGCAATGCCTCCGCCTCGGCCGCCCGCGCCGCCTCCGGCAGGTCCCGTAAATCCGTCAGCGGCAGGGGCACTTCGGTCGCCGGCTGGATGATTTGCTGCGCTTCGCCGTCGACGGCGGTGAAAGTGGTGCGCAGGCTCTCGTGGCGCCGCACGATTTCGCCGAACGTGCGCGCGAGTGCCGCCCGATCGAGCGTGCCCCGGAGCCGCAACGCTGCCGAGAGGCTGTAGCGGGAGCTGGGGCCTTCGAGCTGATCAAGGAACCATAGCCGCTGCTGGGCGTAGGACAGCGGCAGGGCGCCGTTCCGCGCGACCCGTTCGAGCGCAGGAATATCGCTGCGCGCTTCGGCGCGGTCGATGGCCGCTGCCAGTCCTCGGAGCGTCGAATGGCTGAACACCGTAACGATCTGAAGATCCACGCCGAACTCCCGCCGAATCAGTGCCACCAGCCGGGTTGCCAACAGCGAATGGCCGCCGAGTTCGAAGAAATTGGCGGTCGCGCTGACCTGATCCAGCTCCAGCAATTCGCCCCACAGCGCCGCCAGGCGCTCTTCGACCTCGCCCTGGGGCGCCTCGTAGCCCATGACGCCGTAAGCGTCGGCTTCCGGCGCCGGCAGCGCCTTGCGGTCCAGCTTGCCGTTAGGGCTCAGCGGCAATGCCTCCAGCCAGACAAAGGCCGACGGCACCATGTACTCCGGCAATCGTTCTCCCAACTGCTGCCGCAGAAGATCTATCGCGAGGGGTTCCTCGGCGGTGTAGTAAGCGACCAGCCGCGGATCGCCCGCGCCGCTCTCCTGTGCCAGCACCACCGCCTCATGCACGCCCGGATAGCATGCCAGCTGCGCCTCGATCTCGCCCAGCTCGATGCGGAAGCCGCGGAGCTTGACCTGGAAATCGTTGCGACCGAGATATTCGAGCGTACCATCCGCCAGCCAGCGACCTAAGTCGCCGGTCCGATAGAGGCGAGCGCCTGCTGGCCCGAACGGGTCTGGCCCGAAGCGCTCCGCGGTCAGATCGGGACGATCCAGATAGCCCCGCCCCACCTGCACGCCGCCGATGAAAAGTTCTCCTGCCACCCCGATCGGGACGGGCTCCCCCTGCGGGTCCAGGACGTACATCTGGGTATTCGCAATCGGCCGGCCGAGCGGAATGCTCGCGCCGGTGAAATCCGGGGTGTAGGCCCAAGCGGTCACGTCCACGGCCGCTTCGGTCGGCCCGTAAAGGTTATGTAACTCCACGCCCGGCAAGCGTTCGTGGAAGCGTCGCGCCAGCGCCTCCGGCAACGCTTCGCCGCTGCACATCACGCGGCTCAGATGGGTGCATGCCGCCGCCTGCGGATGGTCGAGAAACACTTGCAGCATCGAAGGCACGAAGTGCAGCGTCGTGATGTTTTCCCGCCGAATGACATCCGTCAGATAAGCGGGGTCCTTGTGTCCCTCCGGGCGCGCCATGACCAGCCGCGCACCGGTGAACAAGGGCCAGAAGAATTCCCATACCGAGACATCGAAACTGAACGGGGTTTTCTGCAATACCGCATCACAGGCTTCCAACCCATAGACGCTTTGCTTCCACAGGAGGCGGTTCACCACGCCCCGGTGCTCATTCATCGCGCCCTTCGGTCTGCCGGTGGAGCCGGAGGTATAGATCATGTAGGCGAGGTGCCGCGCGGTCAGGCCGACCGCCGCCGGGTCCGGATTGTGATCGGACCGATGCGCCCATTGCTCCGCTTCGGCGAGGTCGATCACCGGAACGTCCGGCGCCGCATCGAGGAAACCTGCGGCCAGATCGCCCTGGGTCAGCAACACCCGCGGCGCGCTGTCGCTCAGCATAAAGGCCAGCCTCTCCTCGGGATAGGCCGGGTCCAGAGGCACATAGGCCCCGCCCGCCTTCAGCACGGCCAACAAGCTCACCACCATCTCGAAACTCCGCTCCAGGCATATCGCCACCCGCGCCTCCGGCTCCACCCCCTGCGCCCGGAGGTGGTGCGCCAGCCGGTTGGCCCTGGCGTTCAGCTTGGCATAGGTCAGCTGCCGGTCTTCGAACACCACCGCCGCCGCCTCGGGAGTCTGCCGCACTTGCGCCTCGAACAGCTCGTGGATGCAGAGATCCTGCGGGTAGTCGGCCGCGGTGGCGTTCCAGTCGGCCAGAACCTGCCGGCGTTCCGCCGGATCGAGAATGTCGATCCGGCCGATGGGCAGGCTGGAATCGTGCGTAATGGCCTCCAGAAGTTTTAAGAAACGCTGCTGGTGAGCGGCAAGATCTTCTGAGGTGTAAAGGGCCGGATTGGCGTCAAAGTCTATCCTAAGGCCTTTGCCGTCGCCCCGGTCGTAAACGAAGATCGCAAGATCATCGGACGTACCGTTCGAAAGGTTATGCGGGGTGACAGGATGGCCCGCGAAGCTAAGGTCGTAATCGAAAGGCTCGATATTGATGACCATCGAAAAAAGATGCTGGTTATGGGCCAGAAGATTCAGATCCCGCCGCAAGTCCTCATATCTGTAGCTCTGATGCCGCAGGATCTGGCGAACTTCCCTGCCGACTTGTTGGAGGAGTTCGGCCACACTCATCTCCGACGCCATCGCCAGACGCAGCGGCACCGCATTCGCAACCATGCCCGGTGCGCGCCGCATACGGTTATTTGAGCGCGCCGTGACCGGAAGCCCGATCACCATATCCTCCACGCCCGTTACCCGGTAAAGATAAAGCGCGGTTGCCGCGATCAAAGTCTGCGGCAGGCTGGAGCCGGCGGCCTGCGCAAATCTCTGCAGCGCATTGACGGTATTGGGGGAGAGATTTGACGTTTGGCGAAGCAGCCCGCCGACATTCGGCGCCTGCCGGCTCGCGAGGCTGAGGGCTTCCGGCTTATCGGCGAAGCGGCCCAGCCAATATTCGCGGTCGCGCGTGAAGCGTTCCGAGCTGCGATAGGCGGCCTCTTCCTCGATCAGCAAGGACAAAGGAGAGAACGCATCGTCATCAGAGGGAGACCTCCCTTCGACGAGCGCGGTGTAGATGTGTGCCACGCGCCGGGTAAAGAGGCCGGCAGTAAAGCCGTCCATGATGATGTGATGGCTGCGGTGATACCAGACGAAGCGGTCGGCTGCGACCTTAAACAGGGCAGACTTCCAGAGGGTGCCGGTCAGCAAATCGACCGGCCGGGTCAATTCGGCCATCATCCAGCGTTCCGCCGCTTGCGGATCCACCTCGGCGCTGACATCGATAAACGGGATATCGGCGTCGAAAGACGGGGCGATGCACTGCGATAGCCCATCGCTATCCTCGATAAAGCGTACGCGCACCGTGTCGGCCTCCATGGCGGCCTGCCGCAACGCGGCCTCGAATAGCGCAGGATCGACTGGCCCGTGGATTTCTATGGCTTCGGCAAGATTGAATATCGAATCCGGTGAACTTAACTTCTGTGCGAACCACATTCCGGTCTGCGCGGCGGACAGAGACAGAACGTTCTCGAATTTATTTTTAGATAGCTCACTATGCATTCCAGCAACATGATTTTTTTCTGCTATCCTAAGTTGAGCTTCATATTCACACATACAATTTTTCCTGTTTTACCTGTGATTCAGAGTGTCTTTCGCCGATGGGCGGTTATCTTGTGGCGCACGATGACTGCAATCATTCCCCGGTATCGAGCGTTTGAACCGCCCGAAAAAGGCGACGATTCCGACGGCCTTCGCAGCAAATGTCATTCGTAACGGGGATTAGGGCGAATTATGTTCCCGTGCTGAGGAGGCGGACTGGTCTAAAGCAATGTGTGCAATAAAGCATACGGTTACCAGGCCTTGGCCGGCATGAGGCGGCCGCCAATCATTTCCTTCCTGGACTGTAGCTATTTAGGGTTAGGGATGTGAGATGGTAAGGGTGCGGGAGTGTCGAAAACGGGATCTCCTGACGCCCATTAGGCCGCCCTGTAAACCCATACATCGATATATAGGACGCTCATGGTCAATAGCGTCATCATTCGGGTATGAAGAAAGAGGCGCCGGGAAAAGGGAAAATCGAGATACGGAGCCACGCCGATCGGAGTTCGGACACTCACAGCGCCAACGGCTTAAAGGTTTTCTCGTGAAGACGGATATTCCGGCCTGGCAAACTTACCGGGCACACATCCGCCCATCCCAAAAATGTTTTGACCAAGAACAGAATACGGTGGCCACCCTTCGCCTAAGGAAACAGAAAAGGCCTATTTTTGCTGCCGATTTGAGACTTCGATGGAAACCCCGTCACCCTCTACCCAAGCGCGCGCTAATCCCTTCTCAGCGTGACGCTCTCCGGCTATCGTTCCGCATTTTCAGCGGCATCCCCCTGTCGGCGGAGACTGAGGGGGCGCATATCGGTCCATGCTTCTTTGATGTAGGCCAGACAGGCTTCTTTATTTCCGCTCTTGCCGACTGCCTGCCAACCGTCCGGAATATCCTTGAAATCCGGCCAGATTGAATATTGCTCTTCGCGGTTAACAACGACCTCATAGGTCGTCCGGTCCTCTTCTTTGTCCCGACTCATACACTGTTTCCTTTTTCGTAATCAAATCTTGCGCTGACGCTTACACAGGCACGAAATCCCTTGCTCCGCCCTGACAGGAGACAGCCTGGATATGTTAGTTAGAAATGGCCGTTCTGCATTGCCTGCAATACGCTGATACTCGTTATCACGGATCGCCGAATCCGGCTGAACGGAATGGTTATCCCGACTCACCGCACCTGGATACCACCTGGCAAACAAAAATACATACCGCTTATGATACGGGCTTTTTTTTACAACTCGATGAAATCTGTTATCCGCTACCGATAGAAAGCAGTTGGGATACGTTAGTTAAGAAGGCCTGTTTCGGCATTGGCAGGAACACTCTGATACTCGTTATCACGGCTCACCCGACCTGTCTGAATGTGATCGATTTCGGCAGTTAACCAGCGCTTTTCTTAACTGGTTATTAAACTGACAAACAAAAGGGATAATGCTTATGATACTGGCTTTCCCAGCTTAAGTGCTTAACCGAAAGTTAACGGGCGCTAAAAAATTAGATCCAGCGCTGTTTTCATCGAAAACATGCCCGGGTTGACTTGGCGTGAATGATTTGAAGGGCGGCGTCGTATTGTTTTTACGCCGCGCCGGGCGGGCCGGATGCAACGCAGCGGAATCGGGATCATCGCAACCCGCGCCCGCAGCGTCACATCCGGCGGCAGGCTACGGCCGCTTCTGCTCGCCCCGTTTGAGCAATTCGAACACATCGCTGTTGGTCGACAGCACGATGGTGGCGTCTTTGTTCAGAATCTTGCGGTAGGTTTCCATGCTCTTGGTAAACTTGAAGAATTCGGCCGCTTCGGGGTTTTGTGTATAGGCCTGGGCATAGACTTCGGTCGCTTTGGCATCGGCCTCGCCGTGAATCTGCTGTATCTTTTTATAAGCGGCCGATTCGATTTCGTTGATGTCGCGCTCTTTCTTGCCGTTGATGCGCGCGGCTTCGCCCTCGCCTTCGGAGCGGAAGCGCTGGGCGATTTGCAGGCGTTCGCTGATCATCCGCTGATAAATCCGCTCCAGCACTTGCTGGTTGTAATTGATCCGTTTGAAGCGCACGTCGAGCAGTTCGATGCCGAATTCGGCCAGTTTCGGCTGGGCGGCATGAAAGACATCCTGTTCGATCCGCGCCCGTCCGAACTGGATCGGGCGCAGCACGCCCAGCGTGCCTTCGCCCGCCGCGACGGCCAGGGTTTCGTCTCGCATCGGCGTCCGTTCCTTGTCGGTGCGCACGACTTCGATCAATTCATGGCGGGCGATCGCGGTGCGCGTCTCGCTGCCGAGAATGTCCTCGAGCCGGGATTGCGCGCTGCGCTCGTCGCGAAGACGCAGGTAATAACGCATCGGATCGGTAATCCGCCAGCGGGCGAAGGTATCGACCTGAATGTAAGTCTTGTCCTTCGTGGACATCTCGACCAGCGGCCCGTCCCAGGCCAGATAGCGCTTGTCGAAACGATTCACGTCCTGGACGAACGGCAATTTGAAGTGCAGGCCGGGCTCGATGATCGGATCGCCGACCGGCCTGCCGAATTGCGTGATGATCACCTGCTCGGCCTGATTGACCGTATAGGCCGACAGCAACAGCAGTAGCAGCGCAATCGCCGCGCCAATTGAAATCAGGGTTTTGGAATGGATCATTTTCCTGCCTCCAGTGCCGTGGCCGGGAAAGGCAGCATCGGCAAGATCTGCTGCACGGTATCGTCAACGATGATCTGCTGCCGGGCCTGGGGCAGCACTTGGCCCAGGGTTTCGAGATAGATGCGGGCGCGGGTGACCGACGGCGCCTTTATGTATTGCTCCAGCACCGAGGTGAAGGCATTGGCATCGCCTTCGGCCTCGTTGATGCGCTTGAAGCGGTAGCCCTCGGCGGCCTGAATCCTTTGATCGGCCTCGCCGCGCGCCCGCGGCACCGCCTTGTTGTACTCGCCGTTCGCGATGTTGATCATGTTCTCGCGGTCCTGCTGCGCCCTATTCACTTCGTTGAACGAGGACTGCACCGGCAGCGGCGGATTCACGTTTTTCAATTGCACCTGGTTGATCGTCACGCCGAGCTGATAACGCTTGGCCAACTCGCGCATACGCTGCAGCACGCGGTCCTCGATCTCCTGCCGCCCGATCGTGATGATCTCATCGACGGTACGGTCGCCGACAACTTCCCGCATCATCGCTTCGGAAAGATCACGCAAGGTCAGGCCGGGATCGCGCACATCGAACAAATATTTCTCCGGCTCGGTGATCCGGTATTGCACGATCCATTCGACCAGCGCCGAATTCAGGTCGCCGGTCACCATCGATTTTTCGAGTTCGGGCTCATCGCCTATCTGATCGGGGTTCGAATAGCCGGGCGTGAAAAATCCGAATTCAAGCTTTTGCTGGCGTTGCGTCGGCACTTCGACGATTTTATCGACGCCGAATGGAATCTTGAAATGCAGCCCCGGCGGCACCTTGTTGATATATTTGCCGAAGCGCAACACGATGCCTTCGGACTCGGCCGGAATCGTGAAAAAAGACGACCATAGCCCGATCAACACAAAAAAAATCAAGGCCAGAAACGGCAGCGATACCGGCAGCTTGGGTTCCGGCAGACGCTCCCACACGGTGTTCGAGTACTCCATAGCAGTTCCTCTCGTTTGAAATCAGATTTCGGTTAAGCATTCACTAAACTTTAATTTGTTATACTAGTCAATAACTTACATTTAACAAGAGCCATCAGGCCGCATAAATGCTCAAAAAATAAACGCCGGCGAACCTAAAAATCAAACGTCCAAAGCCAGCTTTTATTTACCTGATCCTTGCTGATAATGGCATAAGCTCTGCCAAATTGATATAGGTGACTAAATTATGACCCTAGGCTATTCGCCTCAAAAAAACGACCCAGTCACCGATTTGATCAAGCGCTTGCAGCTCAACGAGCAGAGTTCGGAGCCTTATTATTTGCAACTCAAACGGCAGTTGCATGCGATGATCGAAGGCGGCGTCCTGGAGTCGGGCGTGAACCTGCCTTCCGAGCGGACGCTGGCGGAAGCGATGCGGGTCAGCCGGACCACGGTCAAGCGGTGTTATGACGAATTGCGCTCCAATTGCTTGCTGAGCACGCATGGGCGCGGCGGCACCGTCGTACAGGCGCCGCCGCGCGCTAATTCGGCAACGGGACGCCTGAAGGGGCTTACCGAAGAAATGCGCGAACAGGGTAAAACCTCCTCGACCCGGGTGCTGCACTGCGAGGTGGTCAGCGAACGCACGATCGCCTGCCTGTTCAAGAGACCGTCGGTGGCGCCGTTGCTGCGTCTGGTGCGTGTGCGCATGGCCGACGGCGTGCCGGTGACCCGCGAGGTCGCCTGGTACGACTTAACCGCCGCGCCGGCGCTGGAAGACTGGGACACCCTCGGCTCCGTCTATGCCTTTTTGCAGGATCACTGCGGCATTGCGCTGGTGCGCGCCGCTCAGTCGATCGAAGCGGTGATGAGTACGCCCGAGGAATCCGAAGTCTTCGGCTTCGAGCAGCCGAGCCCCTGCCTGCTGTTGAAACGTCACACCTATTCGGCCGCGAATCAATTGATCGAGTATGTCGAAGGCACCTTTCGCGGCGACTCCTACGTCTATAAAGTCAATCTCGGCCCCTTGCCGCCGGCTCCCGTTTTGATCAAGTAAAACAAGGCATCGAGGCGCTGTTTTTTTTATGATGCCGCCTCGTAATCGGTCAACAAACCGACGACGATGATCACCGCACCGAGCAAGAAATAAAAACCGCGCGCGGCGCCTTCGAATCCGAGTAAAAAAGGCGCCAGCAATAACGCGGGACCGACGATTCTTTCGACCCAGCCGTGCAGACGGAAGGGCACCAGCTTGACGGCGCCCAAAGGAAAATCGGTGACCAGCGTCATCGCCAGATGGATAACCGCCAGCGCATAGGCCAGCATGCCGGCGACGCCGCCCAGCCCCAGCAACGAGGGCGCGAGCAGGAAGATGACGACGGTAGCATAATCGATATAACCGTGAATCAGCGGATTGATGATCAGTTTCATGATGTTCTCCTCGTTTATTAGCGAACCCGCATCGGCCCTCTCGCGCATCCTTCGCCAGCAAGCCGATACGGCAAGTTTTTCGGCGCTATTCTGCCGGCACTTTCCTTTGCATATCCAATGCCTTAACCCTCTCATGTTATGCAACCCCGTGCCGACGACTGGTTTTGACAATGGCTCCGATTAAAGGTTGTTTTAAATTCCGAGCACACATAAAAAAAGCGCCACAAGGGCGCTTTTTTTATGTCGGCAAGTTGTCGTTACAACTTTTTGCCGATCATTTCTCCAAGCCTGACCGATTTGCCGGCCGCAAGGCTTTCGGTCCATGCCGCCCGGTCTTTGCCGAATAACACGATGATCGTCGACCCCATGTTGAAACGGCCCATTTCCTCGCCGATTTGCAGCGTCGGCGCGCCGTTGTCGTAGCGCCAGCTTTGCACCGTGCTGACCGTCGGCGGCGTCACGACCCCATGCCAGACCGTTTCGACGCTCGATACGAAAATCGCGCCGACCAGCACCAAGGCCATCGGCCCCGCCTCGGTATCGAAAATCGCCGCGACGCGCTCGTTGCGCGCAAACAGCCCCGGCACGACATTCGCGGTGGCGGTGTTCACGCTGAACAGGCGGCCTGGAATGTGCACCATCTCGCGCAGCGTGCCGGTCAGCGGCATGTGCAGGCGATGGTAATCTTTCGGCGACAGATAAATCGTCGAAAACACGCCGTCCTGAAACGGCGCGGCGCGTTCCGCGCTGCCGCCGAGCAGATCGACCGCGGTAAAACTTTTGCCCTTGGCTTGAAAGATCGTGCCGCCGCTGATCGCACCTGCCTGGCTGACCGCGCCGTCGGCAGGACAGGCGATCGCATTCGGTGCGCTGGTCAACGGCCGGATGCCGGGTTTCAACTCGCGCGTGAAAAAATGATTGAAGCTTTTATAGGCTTCGATATTCGATTCGAACGCTTCGTCCATATTGACGCCGTAATGGCGGACGATCTGCCGGATGAAGAAATTCTTCCAGGCGACGTTTTTCGAATGCGTGAGCCGGCTCATCAGCCGCGACAAAGTATGCTGCGGCAGCAGATATTGCGGCAGCGTGGTCAGCGTGTCTTTGATCATCGTCATGTTCAGGGCAGATGCACCGGCTGCGGCGCCTGCCACTCAGGATTGCGATGCTCGGCGACGACCGTCGTATAGATGCCGCCGCGCACATTGAACTCGGCGCGCACGCGCAGGAAATTCGGCTGAATCGCGGCGACGATGTCGTTCAGGATTTGATTGGTCACCGCTTCATGAAAGGCGCCCTGATCGCGGAACGTCCAGATATACAGCTTCAGCGCCTTCAGTTCGACGCAGGCCGCCGCCGGCACATATTCGAGGCGGATAGTCGCGAAATCGGGCTGGCCGGTTTTCGGACACAAACAGGTGAATTCGGGGATGTCGATACGGATCGTGTAGTCCCGGCCGGGCTCGGGGTTGACGAAGGTTTCGAGGTCTTTGCTGGGTTTTGTGCTCATTTAAAAAAGGGGAGTTGAATCAATAACCGCTTATTTTACCAGCATCCGGGACAAAATGGCTGACTGGATCACTCGCGCGCCTCAATGCCGCTAAGCCTTGTCTTTGGACGCCTGCTTTTCCTGCGCGAAAAACGCCTGCACCTCCGCAATATCGCGGGAGCGTTTCATGGCCGGCACGCTGTCCAGAAATATCTGCCCGTAGGAGCGTTTCAGCAGGCGCGGGTCGCAGACCATCAGCACGCCGCGGTCGGTCACGTCTCGAATCAGCCGACCGATACCTTGCCTGAGCGCGATCACCGCGGCCGGCAATTGATATTCGAAAAACGGATTGCGGCCCGACTTCCGCATCGCCTCCATCCGCGCCTTCAACACCGGGTCGCCCGGGGACGCAAACGGCAGCTTGTCGATGATTACGCACGACAGCGCCTCGCCGCGCACGTCGACGCCTTCCCAGAAGCTTGCGGTGCCGAGCAGCACCGCATGCTCGGTCTTCGTGAACTGATCCAGCAGCGCGCCTTTCGGCCGGCTGCCCTGAATCAGCAGCGGATAGGGGATTTTATCCGCCAACAGTTCGGCGGCCTCTTTCAAGGCGCGGTGGCTGGTAAACAGAAAAAACGCCCGCCCCCGGCTCGCCTGCAAAACCGGCACCACGAAATCGACGATCATCGCGGTAAAATCCGGATGATCGGGCTTCGGCAGACCTTTCGGATGATAGAACAGCGACTGGCTCGCATAATCGAACGGGCTGTCCCAGCGCGCGTTGTCGGCATTGGCGACACCGAGACTGTTCGCGAAATGATCGAAGCTCTGCGCGACGCTCAAGGTCGCCGAGGTAAAGATCCATACCGCCTTGCTGAGCTGCATGAAACTGCGGAATTCGGCGGCGATGTCGAGCGGCGTCCGGCTGAAGGTGACCGTTTTTCGATGCGTCTCATACCAGCGTATCCATTTGCCGCCCGGCTCTTCGGAGATAACCTTCAACTGCTGCACCAGTTCCTCGGCGCGCTTGAAGCACGACTCCAGCCCCTTGCTTTTGACCGACGCCAGTTCGAGCTCTGCGGCCAGGCGCTGCAATTGCGCCAGAACATCCGCCAGGGCGCCGGTAATCTTCGGGTTGCTGTCGATGTCCCGCCATTCGCCGCGTTTCAGTTCGATGCCGAAGGCCAGGCGCAAGTCCTTGCTGCCGTGTTCGAGCTCTTCACAGGCGGCGCGCAAGGCCGGCATGTCGGTCGCGTCCTTGAAATACTCGGTCAAGGCGTCAGCGGCCAGATCGTGCAATTGCTTGCTGCTGACGCTGATGCCCAAAAAATTGGATGCGGTATCGGCCAGCTGATGCGCCTCGTCGACGATGATCACTTCGGCCTGCGGCAACAGTTCGCCGAAGCCGCCGTCGCGAATCGACCAGTCCGCGCACAGCAAGTGATGATTGACGACCAGAATTTCGGCCTCCTGCGCCTCTTTCCGGGCCTTGAACAGAAAACAGTCGGAATATTTTGGGCAATCCTGCCCGAGACAGTTATCGACGCTCGAAGTGGCCTGATACCAGACCGGATTCGCCTCGGCCACATCGGACATTTCGGCAATATCGCCGGTCTTCGTGCGCTTCGACCAGGACTTGATCTTGCTCAATGCATCCGCATCTTCCTTACTGAAACCGAAGGCGGAATTCAGCGAATTTTCGAGCCGGTAGCTGCACAGATAATTGCTGCGGCCTTTCAGCAGCGCGGCCAGAAACGGCGCCTTGATCGCCTTGCGGATCACCGGCAGGTCCTTGTTGAACAACTGATCTTGCAGGTTTTTGGTGCCGGTCGAAATGATCACCTTTTGCCCCGACAAGATCGCCGGCGCCAGATAGGCAAAGGTCTTGCCGGTGCCGGTGCCGGCCTCCGCGATCAGATGCCGATGGGATTGAATCGCGGCCGCGATCGCCCTGGCCATTTCGATTTGCGGGTCGCGCGGCCGGAAGCCCTTGATTGTCTTGGCCAGGCCGCCTTCGCTGCTGAAAAATAATTCTAATTCGGTCACTCGGTTTTCAGGTTGTGCCCTGGACTCTGACACTGTGATAAATAATGCATATAATAAGGCCGGTAAAGCCCCATCGTGATGTTTTTTCGTTTTTCACTCGTCTCAAAAGCCAAAGTCATGCACTTTTTCAAACGCGCGCGGATTCGCTATATCCTGCACCGCCATGCGATTGCGCATGATATGTGGCGGCAAGCCACCGAGGAAATCGCTGTTTTTCAGGGATTGAGTGCGGTCGAAAAAGCGCACTTGCGCGAACTGGCGACGCTGTTTTTGCATCAGAAAACCCTCGTCGGCGTCCAGGGACTCGACCTCACCGAGGCGATGCGCGTGGTCATCGCCGCGCTCGCCTGCCTGCCGATACTCGGGCTCGGTATTGACTGCCTGGAGGGCTGGAGCGAAGTGATCGTTTATCCGACCGCTTTTCGCGTCCGCCGAGACGAAACCGATGCCGCCGGCGTCGTGCATCATCAGGAACACGCGTTGTGCGGCGAATCCTGGTCGCGGGGCCCCCTGATCTTATCCTGGGACGAGATCGAACAGGATCTGCGGAAGGCTCCATCCGGACGCAACGTGGTCATCCATGAGATTGCCCACAAGCTCGACATGCTGAACGGACCGGCCGACGGCTATCCGCCGCTGCATCACGGCATGTCCGTTTCCGCCTGGTCAACGGCGCTCAGCTCGGCTTATCAGCAATTGGTCCGGCGGATCGATCATCATCACCGGCCTTGCATCGACCCTTATGCGGCGGAGAGCCCTGCCGAATTTTTCGCGGTGGTGAGCGAGTATTTTTTCTGCGCGCCCGACCTATTGCAGTCGCAATTTGCGGCCGTGTACGAGCAATTGTGCCGCTATTACCGGCAAAATCCGTTATTGCGGACAGCCCGTGATTTCACTTGATGTCCGCCAGATTGCCCTTGGTTTCCAGCCAGATTTTCCGGTCCGGCGCGCGTTTCTTGGCCAAGAGCAGATCGAACTGAGCGCCGGTGTCGTCATCGTCGGTCACCGTCATCTGTACCAGCCTGCGGGTATCCGGGTTCATCGTCGTTTCACGAAGCTGGCTCGGGTTCATTTCGCCGAGGCCCTTGAAGCGCTGCACATTGATCTGGCCTTTGATCTTCTCGGCTTTGATCCGGTCCAGCACGCCCTGGCGCTCGGCTTCGTCGAGCGCATAAAACACCCGCTTGCCGACGTCGATACGGTATAAGGGCGGCATCGCGACGAACACGTGACCTGCCCTGACCAAGGCGTTGAAATGCTGGAAAAACAGCGCGCTGATCAGGGTCGCGATATGGTTGCCGTCGGAATCCGCATCGGCCAGGATGCAGACCTTGCCGTAGCGTAAATTGGCCAGATCGTCCGAGCCCGGCTCGATGCCGAGCGCGACCGCGATGTCGTGCACTTCCTGCGACGCCATCACCTGATTCGAATCGACTTCCCAGGTATTCAAAATCTTGCCGCGCAACGGCATGATCGCCTGAAAATCGCGGTCGCGCGCCTGCTTGGCCGAGCCGCCGGCCGAATCGCCTTCGACCAGAAACAGCTCGGTGCGTTTGATGTCCTGCGCCGAACAATCGGCCAGCTTGCCGGGCAAGGCGGGGCCTGACGTGATTTTCTTGCGGACGATTTTCTTGTTCGCGCGCAGGCGTTTCTGGGCGCTGGTAATGATGATTTCGGCGATCTTCTCGCCTTCGGCCGGATGCTGATTCAGCCAGAGGCTGAAACTGTCTTTCGCGACGCCGGAGACGAAGGCGACGCATTCGCGCGAGCTGAGCCTTTCCTTCGTCTGCCCGGAAAACTGCGGGTCTTCGAGCTTGACCGAGAGCACGAAATGGCAGTTTTCCCAGACGTCCTCGGGCGCGACCTTTACTCCGCGCGGCAGGATATTGCGAATGTCGCAAAACTCGCGCATCGCCTCGGTCAAACCGGCGCGAAGACCGTTCACGTGCGTGCCGCCCTGCGCGGTAGGCACCAGATTCACGTAGCTTTCGGTCAGCACTTCGCCGGGGTTTTCGAGCGCCCAGATGATGCCCCATTCGACCGCTTCATGATTGGCCGCCATGCTGCCCATGAACGGCTGCTCGGGCAGGTATTCGATATCGCCGATCCGGTCGAGCAGATATTCCCTGAGGCCGTTCTGATAACACCAGACGATCTCTTCCTCCGGCTGTTCGACCTTCAGGCTGATCGTCAAGCCCGGACACAGCACCGCCTTCGCGCGCAGATTCTGCTTCAGCCGGGTCACCGAAATCTTGCTCGAATCGAAATATTTTTCGTTCGGCCGGAAGGTCACCGTCGTGCCGGTGTTGTTGCGGCCGACCGTGCCGACTTCGGCCAGATCGCTTTGTTTCTCGCCGTCGGCGAATGCCATCCGGTAAACCTTGCCGCCGCGTTTGACCTCGACTTCGAGATGCGCGGACAAGGCATTCACGACCGAGACGCCGACGCCGTGCAGACCGCCCGAAAATTGGTAATTCTTATTCGAAAACTTGCCGCCCGCGTGCAGTTGCGTCAGGATCACCTCGACGCCCGGCATGCCCTGCTCAGGGTGGATGTCGACCGGCATGCCACGGCCGTTGTCGCCGACCCTGACTGAACCGTCCTTGTACAGCACCACCTCGATCGTGTCCGCGTGGCCGGCCAGGGCTTCATCGACGCTGTTATCGACGACTTCCTGCACCAGATGATTCGGCCGCGTGGTATCGGTGTACATGCCGGGGCGCTTTCGCACCGGCTCCAGGCCGCTCAGGACTTCGATCGCGGCGGCGTTATATTCGTTACTCATGATGACTCAAATTCAAGATCCAGGATTATTCGCGTTATTGTAGGGTTCAGCTTTAGAAACAATCAAGGACGAACACTTTATAATCGGTTACGATCAATCTCGCGCTGACCGGCCGGCGCTAATTCCGGCATGGGCTTCTGGTCATTTTGCGCCGTTTCTGCGAGCAAGCGGTGGCGCGCGTAGCCCTGCGAAATGATCAATAACACGACCCGGCGGTTCTTGAAGCGGCCTTCCTCTACCCTGTTGTCCGCAATCGGATGAAACTCGCCGTAACCTATCGCCGACAGGCGCGGAGGATCGATGCCGTTATTGACGAACTCGCGCACCACGGTCGTGGCTCTGGACGATGACAACTCCCAATTGGACGGGAACTTGACCGTATCGATCGGCAAATTATCGGTATGGCCTTCGACATTGATCTGATTGGGCAAAGGTTTCAGGACTTCCGCGACTTTTTTGAGCACCGGCCGCGAGGCTAAGGCGAGCTCCGCCGAGCCGCTCAGAAACAGCAGTTCGCTGTTCATTTGCAACTCGATCCAGTAATTGCCTTTTTTGACGGTCACCAGATTTTCGCTAATCAAGCCTTCCAAGATTTGAGTCAATTGCTCGGACGTATGCTGCAACTGCCGGCTGTCCGCGGCCAAACTTTCTGCCGTATTGGCTGGATTTGCGGCATTGTCAGGGCCCGACAGCGCATTCTCCAATTGGCTGACCTGGCGTTTTTTTTCGATAAAGGCTTTTTCCAGCGACATCGAAAACGCTCGGTATTTGTTTTCGTTGACCGCGGAAATCGCATACATCACCACAAAAAAAGCGAACAGCAGGGTCACGAAATCCGCGTAGGAAATCAGCCAGCGGTCATGATTGACGGTTTCGCTCGGCATTCTTCTGCGCCGCCTTCTCATAAGCTGACGCTCTCCTTTTCATGCAGATAACCGCTCAATTTCAATTTGATATTGCGCGGATTTTCGCCCTGCGAAATGGCGATCAATCCTTCCGCTATCATTTCCCGGGCCTGCGAAGACGCGTACACATACGTTTTGACTTTATTCGCCATCGGCAAGAAAAACAGATTCGCCGAACCGACGCCATAGACCGTCGCCACGAATGCGGTCGCGATACCCGCGCCGAGCAATTGCGGATCGGACAGGTTTTCCATCACATGGATCAGCCCCATCACCGCCGCGAGCATGCCGACCGTCGGCGCATAACCGCCCATCGCTTCGAGCATTTTCGCGCCCTGCATATCCACGTCCTCCCGGTTGTTGATCTCCAACTCCAGAATATCGCGAATATCTTCCGGCTCATTGCCGTCAACCAATAATTGCAGGCCTTTTTTAATAAACAGGTCGGGCTCGCTATCGATCTTATCTTCAAGTCCCAGCAGGCCCTGTTTGCGCGCCAACTGGCTCCATTCGACGATCTTGTCGATCTCGACCGTCAAATCCTTTTTCTTCGGAAAAAACACCCATAATCCGAGCTTCAAACTGCGAACAAAAATTTGCGGCGGAAACTGTAACAACGTCGCGCCAATCGTGCCGCCGAACACGATAATAAAGGCAGGACCATTGACCAGGGAGTCGAGATTGGCGCCTTCCAGAAAGTTTCCGAACAGCAGCGCGCCGATGCCGATCAGTACGCCAATGACACTTAAGATATCCATCAAATTTGTTTTATCCGCTCAGTTTTGCAATTTATACCATCGTCAACGCGCGGCAAGCGCGTAACGCAGCTAAAGTATAGTCAAATTCGCTCGATGCAAAGTGGACTCGGGCGTCTAAAAACGCTATAACGCCTTGCCAATAAATGCCAATACCACCCAGCACAAAGGAGCCCTTACGCATGCAATACTGGCTGATGAAGTCTGAACCCGATACCTTCAGTATCGACGATCTCTGCCGAAGACCCGGCGGCACCGAACACTGGGACGGCGTGCGCAACTATCAGGCGCGCAACATGATGCGTGATCAAATGCGGCTCGGCGATCAGGTTTTCTTTTATCATTCGAATTGCGCCGAACCCGGCATCGTCGGCATCATGGAAGTGGCGAGGGAGGGCTACGCCGACTTCCTGGCATTCGATCCTAGCGATCCGCACTTCGATCCCCAAAGCTCTGCTGACAATCCGCGCTGGTTCATGGTCGATGTGAAGTATGTCAGGCACTTGCCGCGCACGATTACGCTGCGGGAATTGAAAGAAAAAGCAGAACTCGCCAACCTTGCCCTGGTCAGGCGCGGCAACCGGCTGTCGATCATGCCGGTCACGGAGGCGCAATGGGATTTCATTCTCTCGCTGGCATGAGCATCAATCGCCCGATTCCCGCCAGGCCATCATTTTTTCAAAAATCGGCTGAATAATGCCGATTTATGCGGTATCATCGCGCGGATTAATCCACCCTCACAAGAACAACAGGACATTTATGACTCAAGACGAATTAAAACAAAAAGTCGCTGCCGCCGCCCTGGAATACGTCAAGGACATCCCGCTGATCGGCGTCGGCACCGGTTCGACGGTCAATTATTTCATCGACATGCTGGCCGATTATAAAAACACGATCGTAGGCGCGGTTTCCAGCTCGGTCGGCACCACCGAACGCCTGAAAAAAGTCGGCATTCCTGTGCTCGACCTGAACGAAGTCGGCACGCTGGACATTTATATCGACGGCGCCGACGAAATCAATCCGCGCAAGCAATTGATCAAAGGCGGCGGCGGCGCGCTGACCCGTGAAAAAATCATCGCCGCGGCCAGCAAAAAATTTGTCTGCATCGCCGACGGCTCCAAATGCGTCGACGTGCTGGGCAAATTCCCGCTGCCTATCGAAGTGATCCCGATGGCCAGAAGCTACGTCGCGAGAGAAATGGTCAAGCTGGGCGGACAGCCGGTCTGGCGCGAAAACTTCGTGACCGACAACCACAATCATATCCTGGACGTGCATAACCTGGACATCCTGGACCCGATTGCACTCGAAAAGACCATCAACGACATTACCGGCGTGGTTTGCGTCGGTCTGTTCGCGATGCGCCCGGCCGACATCATCCTGGTCAGCCAAGGTCAAGAAATCAGCAGCTGGTAATTTTTATCGGCTCATGGGCCTTTGCCGATTGGCATGGGCTCCAATAAAAAAGCCGTACCTGAAAGTACGGCTTTTTCGATCGCCCGCTGCCTTTGAGCGCCCGAAGGCTAGCTCTCGGACTCCACACACAGCGGCGATGCGCCGGCCGCGCAATTGATGGCGCCTTGCGGAACCTGATCCGTATTGACAAAACGCAGTTTCAATCCTCCCGAACGCGAAGTGCCTCCTATCTTTGAGCCTGAGTCCCATGAGTAAACCATGCCGGAACTGGCACCGACGCTAATACCGCTCAGACTGCCCTTCTGATTATATTTCGGCATGAATTCAAGCGACCCTTCGTAGCCGATGAATGCATAATTCGCTGGAAAGCCATGGAATGCCTTGCCTTGTTGCACAAAATAAATTGATCCCCAATCCGAACCCAGACTTTGCCTGCTGTCATTAAGCTCCCAAAGCTCGCTGCTGTATTCCCCCCGCTCCCATTGTCCATTGCCATTCATACAATACGAAACCAGTTGATAGACATAGGAGCCTTCGCCGGCCCAAGTCAATTGGGCATAACAATTATTAATCCCGCTATCGATTTTAAGGTTTTTTAATTGCGCCCAGGGGCTTGGACCTGACGTATTGATGGCTTTAGGAATCGTCGTGGTAATGCGGCCGCTCAACCAGACGCCGTCCAAATGGCCGTCGTTCGTTGCATAAACCGGAGCACTAGCACCAACCGAGGCCATCAGGATCAATGAAATCAGCACTCTGTTCTTCATGTTCTTCCCCTCAAATATCGGCTTAACTCTATTACTAGATGAAACCCGTTAGGAGCCTCACCAAGATTGTTGAACTAGAGTCTAGTTTCGATACCTGATTGGATGCGGAACTGGTTCACAGATTAACGTGAAAGATAATGCTAACACATAGCCAACAGAGCCTTACCCTAACGTATATAGCCTCCTGCCTTGCTGGTTTTGACTTTCGCTCGCTCAAGATCAAGTATTCTGGATCACGATATTCGGAAATTTCGAGCTGAAATCCTTTGCCTTCAGCGCCAGCCTGGCCGCCATCTTGCGCGCGATCTCCCGGTAAATTCCGGCCGCACGTCCTTCAGGATCGGCGACGACGGTCGGACGGCCCGAATCGGCAAACTGGCGGATATGGATGTCCAACGGCAGCGCCCCCAGAAAATCGACATGATTGGTCTCTGCCATCAACGCCCCGCCGCCTTCGCCGAAAATCGCTTCCGCATGGCCGCACTCACTGCAAATATGTACGCTCATGTTTTCGACGATGCCCAAAACCGGCACATTCACCTTCTCGAACATGCCGAGGCCGCGCTGCGCGTCGATCAGCGCGATGTCCTGCGGCGTGGTCACGATGATCGCCCCGCTGACCGGAATCTGCTGCGCCAGGGTCAATTGAATGTCGCCGGTGCCCGGCGGCAGATCGACGATCAGATAATCCAGGTGGTCCCAGGCGGTATCCCTCAGCAACTGCTGCAAGGCATTCGTCGCCATCGGCCCGCGCCAGATCATCGCTTGGCCGGCATCCACCAGATAGCCGATCGACATCGTCTGGATGCCGAAGGAGATCTTCGGCTGCATCGTTTTATTGTCATGGCTGACCGGGTAGCCCGACAGCCCCAGCATGGTCGGAATGCTCGGGCCGTAGATGTCCGCATCGAGAATGCCGACGTTCGCGCCTTCGGCTGTTAGCGCCAAGGCCAGATTGACCGCGGTGGTCGATTTGCCGACGCCGCCCTTGCCGGAGGCGACCGCAATGATGTTTTTGACCTGGCTATGCGGCTTCAGGGTTTGTTGCACCGAATGCGCGATGATCTTGACGGTGACTTCGACAGTCACCCTGCCGACGCCGGGCAGCGTCTTCAACTGCTGCTCGACCGCCGCCTGCAGCTCCGTCACATAAGACTTGGCAGGATAGCCAAGCTCCAGCTTGACCGCGACATTGGAACCCTCGACCGTAATTGACTTGACCGACTTGGCGGCGACCAAATCGAGGCCGTGATTCGGGTCGATCACGTTTTTCAAGCAGTTTTCGACATCAATTTTTTCGATGCTAGCCATTGTTTGTTCCAGATAATGAATGGAGAGGCCGAGACAATTCGCAGGTAATAACCCATTAAATTACTCGGAATATAAACCATTTTACAACACTTCGGCGAGGCGTTTCCATATTCGAAAGATGCGCCTGATTTATGCGATAATACCAGACTTGTTTGTCTTCGTATTCACCAGTTATCACTCATGTCGGATAGAAAAATATTAGTCACCAGCGCCCTGCCCTACGCCAACGGCCCGATCCATCTCGGGCATCTGGTCGAGTACATTCAAACCGATATCTGGGTGCGCTTTCAGAAGCAGCGCAGCCAGCAATGCTATTACGTGTGCGCGGACGACACCCACGGCACCCCGATCATGCTGCGCGCGGACAAGGAAGGCATCACGCCGGAAGACTTGATCGCCAAGGTCGGCAAGGAGCATCTGGCCGACTTCACCGAATTCGGCGTCGCCTTCGACCATTACCACAGCACCCATTCCGAAGAAAACCGGACCTTGTCCGCGCAGATCTATGAGCGCCTGCGTGACGCCGGCCATATCAGCTCGCGCACGATCACCCAGGCCTACGACCCGGTCAAAAACATGTTCCTGCCGGACCGCTTCATCAAGGGCGACTGCCCCAAATGCGGCGCCAAGGATCAATACGGCGACAACTGCGAAGCCTGCGGCGCGACCTATTCCCCGACCGAACTGAAGAACGCGGTGTCGGCGATCTCCGGCGCCAAACCGATCGAAAAGGATTCGGTGCATTACTTCTTCAATCTGACCGATTTCGAGGGCATGCTGGGCGATTGGATCAATGACGGCGACCACCTGCAGCCGGAAGTCCGCAACAAGATGGCCGAATGGATCGAAGGCGGCCTGCAGCAATGGGACATTTCGCGCGACGCGCCGTATTTCGGCTTCGAGATTCCGGATGCGCCCGGCAAATATTTTTATGTCTGGCTCGACGCGCCGATCGGCTACATGGCCAGCTTCAAGTACCTGTGCGACAACCGGGGCCTGAACTTCGACGAATTCTGGGCCAAGGACAGCGATGCCGAGCTCTACCATTTCATCGGCAAGGACATCATCTATTTCCACGCGCTGTTCTGGCCGGCGATGCTGCACGGCGCCGAGCTGAGAACGCCGAGCGCGATCTTCGCGCACGGCTTCTTGACCGTCAACGGCGAGAAGATGTCCAAGTCGCGCGGCACCTTTATCACCGCGCGCACCTATCTGGATCATCTGAACCCCGAATACCTGCGCTATTATTTCGCGGCCAAGCTCAGCGCCGGCGTCGACGACATCGACCTGAATTTCGACGATTTCACCCAGCGCGTGAATTCCGACCTGGTCGGCAAGGTCGTGAACATCGCCAGCCGCTGCAGCGGCTTCATCGCCAAGCGCTTCGACGGCAAACTGGCCGCTCAGTGTTCGGAACCCGGCTTGTGGCAGGACTTCATCGACGCTAACGAAACGATTGCAAGCCATTACGAAACGCGCGAATTCGGCAAGGCGATGCGCGAAATCATGGCGCTGGCGGACAAGGCCAATCAGTATATCGACGAGAAAAAACCCTGGCTGATCGCGAAGGAAGAAGGCAAAGACGCCGAACTGCACGCGGTCTGCTCGATGGGCGTCAACCTGTTCCGCCTGCTCGCCGCTTATTTGCGCCCGGTGCTGCCCGCACTCGCAGCCAATGCCGAAGAGTTTTTGAACATCGGACCGCAATCCTGGCCGAATCTGGCAGGTCCCTTGCTCGACCATACGATCAATGCGTTCAAGCCGTTGATGACCCGCGTCGAGGCCGACAAAATCGCCGCGATCGTCGAAGCCTCGAAAGAAAATCTCGAAAAAACGCCAAGCCAGCCGAAAGCGAAGACCAGCGAGCCGATCGCGGCGACCATCGATTACGACGACTTCGCGAAGGTCGACCTGCGCATCGCCAAAATCGTCAAAGCCCAGCATGTCGACGGCGCCGAGAAATTGCTGCAACTAACCGTCGATATCGGCGACGAAACGCGCAACATCTTCGCCGGCATCAAATCGGCCTATGCGCCGGAAGACCTGGAAGGGAAACTGACCGTCGTGGTCGCGAACCTTGCGCCGCGCAAGATGCGCTTCGGCGTCTCGGAAGGGATGGTCCTGGCCGCGGGCCCGGGCGGCAAGGATTTATGGGTGTTGAACCCGGATGCGGGGGCTGAGGCGGGAATGCGGGTTAAATAGCCGAATACCGGCAGGGTAACAGTAAAAAAAGGGGCGTTAAAACGCCCCTTTTTTTCAGTTACTTTTAATCGCTATTCAGCCCGGCATTCACCTTCAAGGCTCAAGATAACTATCGAAGGGTTTCAAAGGCCCCTGCTCGACAGTACGGCCGCTGCGGCCGACCGCAGGAACCTGGAGAAAGCGGTCCTTGGCCAGATCAGGCCCCAATGGATTCACACCGTCTTCGTGACCCTGCGGAACCAGTAGTTCCGGATGATCGAAAGGCGCCCGTTCCCAGCGCACGCGTTCATCGGTCAAGGTCTTCAGAAAGGCGACCAGGTCCGCCTTTTCCTTCGCCGTAAACCCTTGCTGGAATACCAGCGTAGCGAAGTGATGCCGGTTGGTCCCATTCCCGCCCCGATCGTAAAATTCGACGACTTCTTCCAGCGACTTCATGCTGCCATTGTGCATGTAAGGCCCCGTCAGTTCGATGTTTCTGAGCGTCGGTATCTTGAAGGCGCCGTTCACGGCCATCGATAAGCGGCCCTGATCCGGTTTTTGCAGTTCAGCCTTGACGACAGCGGGCGACGGCGTCCTCGACAATTTTTTGTAGCCTTTGCAACGCCCGCCACCCCGTTTGTCGGCAATCAATTCATTGGACAAAAAATCGATTACGAACGGGTCGCCCAGCTCACAGGACAGAATTTTGACGGGATCGGCCATCTTCTTCTTGGGATCGGCCAAAGTCGCCAAATATTGCCCGGTAAAGGACAACGGATTGCCAAAGGGGTCGGTGCCGCCCAATCCTGGATCGTAGTCATTCGGAACGACGCTGGTATCCGCGAAACCGGTATCGACAAGCGTCCTGTCGACGCCGAAATTATCGCCTTGCTCGGTCAACACGGTTCTGTCCACCAGCGGATAATAGCTGAGTTTTTTGCCGGGGGGCGCATAAACCTCCGGATTGATCGCGGCCGAGAAGGTCGGCCCGGAATGGCAATTGGAACAATGCGCATCCTGAAATACGGCCAAACCGTTTTTTTGCTGAAGGGTGTATCCGACAGGAAATCCGTCCTCGCCCACTGCATCATCGAAGGGCGTCTGATCGGCTATCAAGGTATTTTCATAAAGCTGAATCGCCAGCCCGAAAAAAAAGGCAAAGTTGGCCTCCATGTGCGAATACGGGACACCCGAACCCGATGCGCCGAAGTCGCCTTTGCCCAACCAGAATTTTTTCGCAAAAGCCTTTTTGATCAAGTCGCCATAAGAGGTATTCAGCCCATTGCCGGAGACATCGCGCACGCTTCCCAGCACGCTGTCTTCCGGATGGACCTGCTGAGTTTCGAGAGGCCTGCGATCCAGTAATTTTCTACCCAGTTCGAGAAATGTCCGTCCCTGGCAAGACATCTCCATCATGTCCAACGGCGGCGCGACGGCCTGCGATGCCAGCGCGGCGTTTTTCAGCAACAACTGTTTTTTCTTCGCTTTGCCGCCGTTATTGGCGACCCATACCCCGGCATTCGGATCCCGGTTACCGAAAGCCGATGCGCCATTGAAAAGATTGTTAGCGCGGCCGTCCCAGAAATTCCGAAAGTTAAAGGCGGCATTGATCACAGTCGGCGCATTACGCTTGGTGGCCTGACGCGCATTGAAATCGACGATATGGTGTATATCGTCCGTTTGCGTCTCGCACAGATCGTGACCGTCGCCGGTTTCATTCACCTCATTAAACTGCCGGCGGAAGGCACCGGCCGAAGCCACGACATCATCCGTTGAAAAAAGTAACTTTGAGTATTTGTCCCAAGGATATTCAAAACGAAATAAAGGAAAATCGCTCGCTTTCAGTTCGTAATCGGGACCGCCGATTGCGAAAGTACTCGCGCTCGCCGCGTCGCTCGTGTGCAGAATGCCGCTCCCCAACTGATTTCGGGTTCTTCGGTCGGCGCCGGCATGGAAATGGCAACTGGCGCAGGCGACGCCGTCGCTACCCACCTGCGTGTCCCAAAACAGGGCCTTGCCTAACTGAACGGCCGCAGCCTGATCGACCACTACGGCGGTCTTGCCGTTGACCAGGCCGGGAGTCTCCGGGATTTTCACGCCTTTGAGCGTTTGGGCATTGATATTGCCATGCGCAAGCGCCCAGCTCGGCATGATAAGGGAGATGGCGGCCGCGCCGAGTTTGAACCGGCTTAAACGCCGGGCCGTGTGCTTTGTTTCGAGGTTATACATACATTTTTCCCGCAATCACGAAGCAGGCAGGACGACAACCACCCTGCCTGCATGACCTCAACGTTCGAAAATCTCCCTCATTCCGGGAAGCTGACCGTCACTTTCACGGGGTGGAAATCCGTCGTGCTGAGTCCTTCGTCCGGATGGACGCCGCCCACCACGAATTGATAAACGCCGTTGACTTCCGGGGTAAAGGTCAGACTGACCTTGCCTGGCGTTCCGTCCAATGCGCGATTCAGCATCGATTGATCAAACTCTTCGGGCAGCATATCGCCCATGCCGTCCCGGTCGAAAGCATTCGCGATGAAAGTCATTTGCAGCTTTCCAAGCTTTACCGGTTTTGCCGGATCGTCTGTCAGCTGAACGTTCGAAGCATAGATATCGTTGGACTGGTTATAGGAATGAGAATCCACATAATCTACGGGGACCCAGCCTTTCTTTTGCGGCCGGCTCCAAACGGTCAGCGCGGGGTGCAATCCCGCAACCGCTGTTTCCAGCGCAATGGTCACCGGCTTGCCTTTTTTGAGCTTCATCCAGCCCCAGGACGAGTGATGCGTCCAGCCGGTGAAGCCCATGGTCGGGTTGTACCAGGATTGCGCCTTGACTTGCAGTGTCTGTTCGGCATTGGCACTGGTAAATTCCGTATTTTTGGTTGCGATCGAAGTTGCCGCCTGCGCCGAAAAAGCCGACAGGGAGCCGGCCGTTGCCAAAATCAAGGCGCCAAACTTCAATTTATTGGTATATCCCATGTTGTCTCCAAAGTTTAAATAAGCACTGCCGCGCCTTTCGTCAGCGATCTTTACCGATCGTGACGGAAAGCGCGTACAAATGCCGAAGATAACCACAACGCCCAATTCGTGCGCCGTGTTGGGATTCATCACGCAAATATTATGCCATTATAATACTCTAATGTTTTCAACCACATAAATCTTATGGAATTTAAATCGTATGTCATTTGCCTCACTTGTCTGTGTCATATGACACACTCAGCGACGCGTTGATCTCAACGGCACACGGCAAGGTAAATGCAATGACTCTATGTTCGACGGCAAGCGGGCCGCTCAGGTGTATCAGGAGGAGGGCTTGGCATCAGCCAGGGCCAGGTAAAAACAATCTGGCCATTCACCGAAGAAGGAAAGGAAACTTTAACCGCAGCAAAGGCCGGGGAACATTGGCCGGCACATCGGTATACACCGAAAACGGGGAGTTAGTGGGCCAAGCCAGTGGATTTTTCAACGGACTGATCCTGCAATCGAATCTGACTGCCCTGAATAGCCCAGGATGAGAAGTTAACGATGGGCGGAGTTCCGCCCATCACGCGCTGAATTGAAAATGGCAAACGCGCCAGGCGTTTGTCCGCTAGCGCAAACTCTCGGTCACATGCGGCTCGATCAGCTTGTACAGGATCTGATGCATCTTCGGATTGCCGGCGATCACGTTGCCGTTTTCGAGGAAATTGTCGTTGAACGAAAAATCGGTCACGACGCCGCCGGCTTCCTTGATTAACAGAATCCCCGCCGCCATATCCCATTCCATGATGCCGATTTCCCAGAAACCGTCGAGGCGCCCGGCCGCGACATAGGCCAGATCGAGCGCGGCGGCGCCGGCGCGGCGGATACCGGCCGAATCGGTCGTGATCGCCTTGAACATGCCGACGTAGGCGTCCAGGTGTTTGTCGGTCTTGAACGGAAAACCGGTGCCGATCAGCGCGCCTTTCAACGTGCTTTGCTTGGTGACCCGAATCCTGCGGTTATTCAGCATCGCGCCGCCGCCACGCTTGGCGGTAAACAGTTCGTCGCGCAGCGGGTCGTACACCACGCCGACTTCGAGCTTGCCTTTGTGTTTCAACGCGATCGACACCGCAAACTGCGGAAAGCCGTGCAGAAAATTGGTGGTGCCGTCCAGAGGATCGATCACCCAGACGAAATCGTTACCCTGGTGCGCGCCGCTTTCCTCGGCCAGGATCGCGTGATCCGGGTAGGCCGCGCGGATAATGTTGATGATTTCGCGTTCCGCCTTGCGGTCGACTTCGCTGGCGTAATCGTTTTTACCTTTTTGATCGACTTGAAGATGACCGATGGCGTCGGTCGAGCGCAAAATCAGATCGCCCGCGCTCCTGGCGGCGCGGACGGCAATATTCAGCATCGGTTGCATAGGCGGAATTGAAAATGAGCGGATAAATCGTTATAGGATACCAAATCTTTTGATAAACTTGAGGCTTTTTTGAATCACGAGGCAGCGCGTTGCTTTCCCACATCCATATCGTTCTGGTCGGAACCACTCACCCCGGCAACATCGGCGCCGTTGCCCGGGCGATGAAAAACATGCAGATGACTAACCTCAGGCTGGTCGCGCCGAAAATATTCCCCAGCGCGGACGCGACTTCGCGCGCCTCCGGAGCCGACGACGTCCTGTCCAGGGCGATGGTCTGCGACACCCTGCGCGAGGCGGTCGCGGACTGCCAGGTCGTGATCGGCGCCAGCGCGCGTTCGCGGACGATCAGCTGGCCGGAACTGACGCCGCGGGAATGCGTCAGCGAAATCTTCACCCGCCATGAAGGCGAAAAGATCGCGATCGTGTTCGGCCGCGAACATTCGGGGCTGACCAATGAGGAACTCGACATGTGCCGCTACCTGCTGCACATACCCTGCAATCCGGCCTTCAGTTCGCTGAATCTGGCCGCGGCGGTGCAGGTGATCAGCTACGAACTGTTCGTCGCCGCCGGCAGCGTTCAACGCAAAGCGATCGGCGACCGCGGCGAATGCCCCTTGGCGACCGCGGAGCAGATGGAATCCTTTTATGACCATCTCCATCAAACGCTGATCGACATTGATTTTACCCAAACCGACAAGTCGCAATCGATCATGCGCCGATTACGCCGGATTTATAACCGAATCGAACTTGACACCAAGGAAGTCGATATTTTGCGCGGCATTCTGCGAATGTCGCAGGGCCATAAAAAAAGCCAGAAACAATCCTCTTAAGGACAGCACATGCACACTATCATCGCCAGAATCAAAGAAGACATCGCCTGCGTTTTTGAGCGCGACCCTGCCGCGCAGTCGATATGGGAAGTGATCACCGCCTATCCGGGCTTTCATGCGGTGCTGATTCACCGCCTCAGCCATCGCTGCTGGAAAGCCGGCTTCCGCTGGCTCGCGCGTTTCATCGCGCATATCGCCCGCTGGCTGACCGGCATCGAAATCCATCCTGGCGCCGAAATCGGCCGGCGCTTATTCATCGATCACGGCATGGGCGTGGTGATCGGCGAAACCGCGGTCATCGGCGACGATTGCACGCTCTATCACGGCGTCACGCTCGGCGGCACCTCATGGAAGAAAGGCAAGCGCCACCCTACCCTGCATAACGGCGTCGTGGTCGGCGCCGGCGCGAAAATTCTGGGGCCGATCGACATCGGCCAGGGCGCGCGGGTCGGCTCGAACTCGGTGGTGTTGAAACCGGTACCGGACGGCGCGACGGTGGTCGGCATTCCGGGCCATCTGATCGATCCGAACGGCAAAAAAACCAGGCCGGAACACGAGGCGATCGCCTACCGGATGGGCTTCGACCCCTACGGCGCGAAAGCCGACATGCCCGACCCGGTCGCCAATGCGATCAACCGGATGCTCGACCACATCCAGGCGATGGACCTGCAACTCGAAAATATGAAAAAAGCGCTCAGCGAGGCCGGCATTCAATACCCCGAACCGCCGCTGATTCCGAAGCTGGACGGCTGCGAAATCGAGGACAGCTATCAGAACGAGCAAAAACCGGAGTAACGCTGTTTCCGAAGCAGGAAGCCAAGCTTGCCGGCATTTTGCCGGACTCGCATGGGTCTGCGCGACTGTTTGATATTGAAGTTAAAAAACCCCAGGTTATAAAAGTTGACTATTTTGATAGGTTAAGATTAAAATCGAATGACACTAATCTTTGTAAGGGTAATGTTGTGCGTTTGACTACCAAAGGCCGCTATGCGGTCACCGCGATGCTGGACCTGGCGTTTCACAGCCAGAAGGCCCCTGTGACGCTGACCGACATTGCGACTCGACAAACCATTTCGCTGTCTTATCTCGAGCAATTGTTTGCGCGCCTGCGCCGCGCCGGCATGGTCAAGGGCGTGCGCGGTCCCGGCGGCGGCTATACCTTGGCCAACACAGCCAATTCGATCAACATTGCGGACATCATTATCGCGGTCGATGAACAGCTCGACGCGACCAAATGCGGCGGCGAAGGCAATTGCCAAAATCATAAAGCCTGCCTGACGCACGACTTGTGGATGGGGCTCAGCGAACAGATTCGCGACTACCTGAAAGGCATTACCCTGGCCGATCTGCTGGAAAAACACCAGATACAGGAAATCGCCCGGCGCCAGGAACAGGATGCCCAGCACGTGATCGAATTCCAGCTCCAAACAGGGATCAGCGCCTACCCTAAATGATCTACCTGGATCACAACGCGACCACCCCGATCGATCCTCGGGTACTGGAAGCGATGCTGCCCTACCTGAAAAGCTTTTACGGCAATGCGTCCGGCTTGTACCGTCTCGGCCGGCTATCCAGAAGCGCGATCGATACGGCGCGCCATCAAGTCGCCGAACTGGTCGGCGCCTCGGCAAGCCAGGTGATTTTCACCAGCGGCGGCACCGAAGCGAACAACCTGGCCCTAGCGAGCCTCGAACCGCAAGCCGGCCTTGCGGTATCCGCGATCGAGCATCCGTCGATTCTCGAGCCGGCCGAACGCTTGCGGCAGCAAGGCCATCCCTTGACGCTGATCGATGTCGATCAAAACGGCTTGATCCGTCAGGAAGCACTCGACGAGATCATCCGCGCAAAAAAAACGACGTCGGTTTCGATCATGCTCGCGAATAACGAAACCGGCGTGATTCAGGACATCGCACGTCTCACCGAGCAATTGCGAGCCCACGCTATTGCGCTGCATACCGATGCGGTGCAGGCCGCCGGCAAGATCCCGGTGGATTTCAACTCGCTCGGAGTGCAATGGATGTCGCTGTCCAGCCATAAGCTTTATGGCCCGAAGGGCGTCGGCGCCCTGATTTACGAGAAAGGCGCCAGGCTCTCGCCCTTGCTGCTCGGCGGCGGCCAGGAGCAAGGTTACCGGGCCGGAACCGAAAACGTCGCCGCGATCGTCGGCTTCGGCAAGGCGGCGGAACTGGCGAAGTCCGAGCTTGCCCAACGGAGCGCGCACCTTTCCCGTTTAAAAACCCAACTGGAAGACGGGCTGCGCTCGATTCCGGGCCTGTGCGTTTTTGCCGAAGCCGCGCCTCGCCTGCCGAATACGGTGCAGTTCGGGCTGCCGAACAGCGACGGCGAAATGCTGTTGATGAAGCTCGATCAACAGGGCGTGGCGGTCTCCAGCGGCTCCGCCTGCGCGAGCGCCGGCAAGGAACCGAGCCATGTGCTGACCGCGATGGGCGTCGCTCCGGCATTGGCCCAAAGCGCACTGCGGATCAGCCTCGGAACGGCCAATTCCGCGGACGAAATAACCCAATTTATCGAACAGTTAAAAATCCTGGTGTACCAGGAAGGATGAACAAATCATGTCAGTCACACTCACTGAAAGCGCCGCCCGGCAAATCAAGAAACAGCTCGAAAAACGCGGCAAGGGCATCGGCCTGAAACTCGGCATCAGAAAATCGGGCTGCTCCGGCTACGCTTATGCGCTCGACTATGCCGATCAGCTTCAGGACAACGAAACGGTCTTTGAGGAATACGGCGTCAAGTTGATCATCAAACAGGACGATTTGCCCTACATCGACGGCATGGAACTGGATTACCGCCGCGAAGGCATCAACGAAGCCTTTCAATTCAACAATCCGAATGTGAAGGCCACCTGCGGCTGCGGGGAAAGCTTTAGCGTATAAGACGCCCGGCCGGATCAACTGCGCAGCGAATTCAATAACGCGGTCAGCTCTTCATCGTGAATCGGCTTGGTCAGATAGGCATCGAAACCGGCCGCCAGCGCATCATTGATCCGGCCTTCCTCCGCGTAAGCGCTGACCGCGACCATTCTGAGTCCCTTGCCCCGGCTTCTGGCGATCGTCAATAATTCGAGCCCGGACATCACCGGCATGTTCAAATCGACCAGCACCAGGCTGTAATCATGCCTTTCGATCAACGTCAAGGCTTCCCTGCCGTTGGCGGCCGAATCGACGCTGCAACCTTCCAGCTCCAGCAAATTGGCCAGCAGCAACAGGTTGATCTGGCTGTCGTCCGCAATCAACACCCGCAGCGGCCCGTCAGCCGGCTGCCAGCCGCCGTTGCCGGCCAGCCGGGTTGGCTGATCCTCGGCGCTCGGCAACGGCAGCGACACCGAAAACCGGCTGCCCATGCCGGGCTCACTGCTCACACTGATCACGCCGCCCATGATATGGATCAGCTCGCGGGTAATCGCCAAGCCCAGCCCCAGACCGGGCCGAATGAACTCGCCCTCGTTCAGTTGCGTAAAGGGCGCAAAGATAGACTCCAGATCCTGCTCGGCAATGCCGCAGCCGGTGTCCTCGATCGTGATAAGCCAATGTCCCTCAACATAATTCGCTGTCAGCGTCACCCGGCCGTGCTCGGTGTATTTGATCGCGTTATCGAGCAGATTGACGATGACCTGGCGGATGCGCTTTTGATCGCCCAATAACAGCCGCGGGATCGCCAAGGTATTCACATCGAGCTCAAGACGCTTGGCCTCGGCGTTCAATCGGCAAATATCGATAATATTTTGCAATAATTTATGACTATCGAAGACCTTGATGTCGGTTCTGATTTTGTTCGATTCGATCGAGGCGATATCCAGAATGCCGGTAATCAACTCCAACAGATGATTGCTGCATTGCCTGATCGTATGGATTTGCTCGTATTCTTCTTTTTGAAACGCGCGCTTCTTCAACAGCAGCTGCGAAAAGCCCAGTATCGCATTCAACGGCGTGCGCAACTCATGGCTGATATTCGCCAGAAATCGACTTTTTGAATCGTTCGCCGCTTCCGCAGCGATTTTAGCCTTCAGCAACTGCTCGGTTCGATCATTGATGATCGACTCGGTCCGAAAATAACGCCCGGTCAGCATCAGCAGGCCGACGCCCAACAGACTGGTAAACAGCAATCCGCCGATCAGCACCATCCAAACCGACCAATGGAGTTGCAAATCTTCCCTGTCCTGATAGAAAAACAACAACCAACGCAGCCCACCCGCTTCGGTCTCATACTGCCTGACTGATTTGACTTGCGAAAAACCGACCGGCTGAGTCGAATAAATCGTGTTATACGGCCCACTTGCTCCGTCTTCGATCGCTATCGACAGAAAAGAACCGGTATTTTTCAGTGCCTGGGTAGAGACATGCACCAAATCGGCAATCAAAAAAGTCGCCGAGACTAAGCCCAGAATATGCTTGCCGCCATTCGACTGCGGGGTAAAAACCGGGAAAAACACGGTAGCCTGGCCGTTTTCGACAACCTGCAATACATCTCCCGCATTAACCTGCCGGCTCTTGAGCAATTTGTTGAGATTGGCCAGCCATGAACGCGGCGCAGAAATATCGCGATCCGGGTATTCATTCAGTGTGGCGGTAAACTCCAGATTGATGCCGCCGCCCTTGGCCACCCTGATCCAGCTGCTCGACTTGATTTCAGGAAATAATTTGAGCGTTTGCCGGGTAAAAAACACAAATTCATCTTGCTCTACGCGGCGGGAACCGTAAAAAAAATTGCGTACCGCATCGATCGAGTGCATATCGCCTTGCAGGCGGTTGATGATGGCCTGGGACAAGGTCGCCGTTTGATCGTTGAACTCCTGGCGATGCTGCTCTTCCTCCTGTTGCCGGACATAGAGATAGAGGATGATCACCAGTGCAAAAGTCGCAATCAACGGCAAACCGACCGAATAGCGGCGCTGTCCCCAGACCGCCCTGGGCTCGGCATAGGCAATCAGGATGATCGGCGTAAACACCAGCACTCCCATCGTGTCGCCGATCCACCAAAAAAACCCGCGTGAGACTATTTGCGTCGCGCCGATCATCCCGGCCTGATACATCGCGGTAATGCCGACGGTTGGCGCGATCAGACAGCTTAACGGACCGCCAAGCAGCATGAACAGCAGGATGCCGCGATCCTCGATCAATGAATTCGGTATGCCGACAAATTTTTTGATCAGCACATGACCCAGCAGCACCGATAAGGTCGCGCCCGTCGCGTGCGCCGCGTGGATGGCGAGCATCGGCGTATCGAAGCTGAACGCCGAGACAAAAGCGCTGATCGCAAAACTCCCCAGAAACACCCCCGGCCATATGCGCTTGCCCAGCAACAGCAATGCCGCCAGCGCAATGCCGGTGGAAGGCCCCAAGACGCTGGCATGGCTCAGCGTTACATTCAGCAGTTGACCCAGAATGCCGAAACCGAAATAGACGAGCGCCAGAACGATCACGACGAAAACATAATTCAACGCACGCATCAGGAATAAATCGTTCATTATTGCCGAGCCAATCCTCGTTTACACAGCCGGCGATCATTTTATCACCGCCCCGATCGATCATAACGATCAGAGAGCGCACCATCCAATCAGCGCAGGCCGATTGCCCAAGCGATGTGCCCTTCCTCCCCGAAGGTAGGCAGGAAGCATCAGGCGTGGGACGGTTCGGGCTAATTTTCACAGCTGGCGAGATCCCCGGGCCTTGCGCCGCCGTTTGAGCCAGCGTTTACTGCGACACAAATTTCAAGCCGATCAGCAGTAACACGGTCGCCAGCACCGGCCGCAGAAAACGCTCCGGGATCTTCGCGCTCAAATGGCTGCCGATCCAGATGCCCGGCAAAGAGCCGACCAGCAAGCTGGCCAGCAATACTCCATCAACGTTGCCGATGCTCAAATGGCCGAGCCCTGCCACTGCGGTCAACGGGATCGCATGCGCCAGATCGGTGCCGACCACTTTCAAGGTCGTCATCTTCGGATACAGAAACAGCAAGGCGACCGTTCCCAACGCGCCGGCGCCGACCGAAGACAGCGTGACCAGTACGCCGAGCACCATGCCGGTCAACACGGTGGCCGGCGCATGAAAGCGCCGGAAGCGCGCGGCATTGGCTTCGTTGCTGTGATCGTCGTCGATCAGGCCGGCTTTTTGCGCCCGATGCATCAAGACGCTACGCACCAGCAAGGCACAGCCGGTCAAAATCAGCGCAATGCCCAGCGAGTAAGTGATCACACCGCTGATTTCCTTGCCGGTCTCGTGCAATTGCTTCAACAGATAGAGCGTCCCCAGCGCGCAAGGCAAACTGCCCAGCGCCAACCAACCGACGATGTGCCACTCGACCGAATTATGCTTGCCGTGATGCACCCAGACGCCGCCGGTCTTGGTGATCGCCGCAAACAACAGATCGGTGCCGACCGCGACCGCCGGCTTGAAGCCGAACAGGAAGACCAGTAATGGCGTCATCAGCGAGCCGCCACCGACGCCGGTCACGCCGACCAGCAAACCGACCGAAAATCCCGAAACAATATATGCCATGTTGAACAAAGCACACTCCTCATCAAACTGCGAAAAAAGATGCGCACTATACCAGTTTATGATTGCTTATTTAACAATATGTTACCCTAAGGTGAGTGCATTGCCCCCCTATCGCCGCCTTCGAAGCACCATCAAACGAAGCGATGACAGGCCGCCGAGGCCTGTGCACAGCGCTGAGTTTTTTGCGCAGGCCCGTTTCAGCCGGAGCGGCGCTTTCTCCTTTGCGATCCGGGGCCGGATCAATTTCAAGCCAAAGTCGGCGACGACTTTCTAATCGAGCCGGTTTAGGCTTATCATGTACGTTTTGTCCGGCTCATCGGACGGCTCACTTTGATCAACAACCATGAAGCTTTCCCCCCATTGCCTTTATTTGCTGGCGGCACTAGGGCTTGCCGGCTGCGGCCAGCCTGGCCCCTTATATCTACCCGATAATCCGCCGCCGGGCCTCAAGGTGGATGCGGATCCCGATCAGCCCGCGCCGATTCCCGAACGCAACATCGATCAGGCGCCGCCGCCGATCGACGCCAAGCCCGCGCAACCGGCCGAAGCCAAACCCAAAAAAGATCAATCCCCAACAGAAAACACGCAATAACGATGGATTATTTCAATTACCGGAACGATGAACTCTTTGCCGAAGACCTGCCTGTCGAGCAAATCGTCAAGCAATACGGCACGCCATGCTATATCTATTCGCGCGCGACCCTCGAACGGCATTGGCGCGCGTTCGACAGCGCTTTCGGCGCGCAGCCGCACTTGATCTGCTATGCGGTCAAGGCCAATTCGAATATCGCCCTGCTGAATCTGTTGGCGCGTCTCGGCTCCGGTTTCGATATCGTCTCGATCGGCGAACTGGAGCGGGTCATCGCCGCCGGCGGCGCGCCGGACAAGATCGTGTTTTCCGGCGTCGGCAAGCGCGAGGACGAAATCATCGCCGCCCTGAAGATCGGCATCCGCTGCTTCAATATCGAAGTCGGCGGCGAGCTCGACCGCATCAACCGTCTGGCCGGGCAACTCGGCGTGATCGCGCCGGTATCGTTCCGGGTCAATCCGGATGTCGATGCGAACACCCATCCTTATATTTCGACCGGACTGAAAGAAAACAAATTCGGCATCGCCTTCGAGCAGGCACTGAGCGAATACCAGCGCGCCGCCCGGATGCCGAACATCAAGATCATCGGCATCGACTGCCATATCGGCTCGCAGCTGACCGAGACCCGGCCGTTCCTGGATGCGCTGGACCGCATTCTCGCTCTGGTCGCCGCGTTGAAGGCCGCGGGCATCGAACTGCATCACCTGGATCTCGGCGGCGGCCTCGGCATTCGCTACAAGGACGAGCAGCCGCCGGAGCCGGCCGACTATATTCAGGCCGTGTTAAATCGCCTTGGCGAGACCGATTTCGAAATCCTGCTGGAGCCCGGCCGCGCGATCGTCGGCAATGCGGGCATTCTGGTCACCCGCGTCGAATACCTGAAAGCGACCGACCATAAAAACTTCGCGATCGTCGATGCGGCGATGAACGACCTGGTGCGCCCGTCGCTGTACAGCGCCTGGCAGAACATCATCCCGGTCAAGTTGCAAAGCCCAGCCGACGAGCAAACCTGGGACATCGTCGGCCCGGTCTGCGAAACCGGCGATTTTTTAGGCAAGGGGCGTGCGCTCAAGCTGAATGAAAATGATTTACTGGCGATCCGCTCATCGGGCGCTTACGGCTTCAGCATGAGCTCGAATTACAACTCCAGGCCGCGCGCGGCGGAAGTGTTGGTCGACGGCGGCCAAACCCATTTGATCCGGGCAAGAGAGTCGATCGAACAATTGTGGGCGGGTGAGCGGTTGCTTCCTTAAGAAATCGCTGCTAAATTCGTCTAAGATTAAGTTTCTGAACAACCATTTATCTCATGATTCATTTCACCAAAATGCACGGCCTCGGCAATGACTTTGTCGTGATTGACGCGATCCACCAAGCGCCCCGCCTGGAGCCCGAGTCGATCAAGAAGCTGGCCGACCGTCATTTCGGCATCGGTTTCGACCAACTGTTGCTGGTCGAAAAGCCGGTCAGCGCGAATGCCGATTTCAAATACCGGATTTTCAACGCGGACGGCAGCGAAGTCAGCCAGTGCGGCAACGGCGCCCGCTGTTTTGCCCGCTTCGTGCGCGACAAAGGCCTGTCCTCAAAGGACGAGGTCCGCGTCGATACCGATGCCGGGCAGCTGCTGCTCAAATTCGACGACGACGGCCAGATTACCGTGAACATGGGCATTCCGCGCCATCACCCGGCCGAGATTCCGTTGCTGGCCGACCAGGAAGCCGACAGCTACCAGGTGATGGCCGACGGCGAAACTTATACTTTCGGCGCGGTATCGATGGGCAATCCGCATGCGGTTCTGCGGGTAGCGGATGTCGACGCCGCACCGGTCGCCGAGGCTGGACGCCTGCTGGAATCGCATCCGGTCTTTCCGGCGCGCGCGAACATCGGTTTCATGCAGATCGTCGACCGCACCCATATCAAATTGCGCGTTTATGAACGCGGCGCGGCCGAAACCCTGGCCTGCGGCAGCGGCGCCTGCGCGGCGGCGGTGATCGCGATCGAACGCGGTCTCGTCGACCCTGGCGTTGAAGTCACATTGCCGGGCGGTTCGTTAAGAATCCATTGGGAGGGCCGCGGCGAACCGGTGCTGATGACAGGACCTGCCATTTCCGTTTTCGAGGGGACGATTAATCCATGAGCGATCCGCAAAATACTTTGACTTCGAACCAAGTTGCCGACTATTTACGCGCCCATCCGGCATTCTTCAACGATCATCTGGATCTCTTGGAAGAGTTGAGCATACCGCATCCGAGCGGAGTTGCCGTATCGCTGATTTCGAAACAGCTCGAAATGCTGCGCAACCGCAATCAGGAAATCGAAGCGCAGCTCGCCTCGCTGATCGAGATCGCCAAAAGCAACGATACCTCGTTCGACCGGATGCACAAACTGACCCTGGCGCTGCTCGAAACCTCGACGCTCGAGGAAGCGGTCGCGAGCCTCGAAGTCGTCTTGTCCGATTATTTCATGACCGATTTCATCGCGGTCCGCATCATCACCAGCAAGCCCGATGCGGCCCTGCCGCACCTGTTTCTCGCGCCGGACAGCGCCGAACTCGAACAATTTCTGGCTATCCTCGCTGCCGATCAACCCAAATGCGGCCGCCCGACCCTGGCTCAGGCCAAAGTCCTGTTCGGCGCCGCCGCGCTCGAGGTCCAGTCCGCCGCGATCATTCCGATGAAATTTGCCGACATGAGCGGCATTCTCGCGATCGGCAGCCGCAGCAATGAACGCTTTCATTACAGCATGGGCAGTTTCTTTCTGACCCACATGAGCGAAATCATCAGCGCGCGCTTTCTGTCTTTGCTGTCGCAAAAAAAATATGCATAGCGACGCCCGGCAATGGCTGGACGATTTTCTCCGCGAACTGGAAGTCGAAAGACGCGCCTCCCGGCATACGGTCAGCAGTTACCGGCGCGATCTCGAACAACTGGCCGGCTTCTGCGACGAGAAATCGCTTCAGCAGTGGTCCGATGTCGGTCAGCCCCATATCCGCGCGCATATCGCCGCACGCCACCGCCAGGGCCTCGGCAGCAAGAGCCTGCAACGCGAATTGTCGGCGCTGCGCAGTTTCTATCAGTTCCTGTTGAAAAAACGTCGGGTGCAGATCAATCCCGCCGAGCATGTCAAGGCGCCCAAGCAGCCGCGCAAACTGCCGAAAACCCTCGATGTCGATCAGGTGACAGGACTTTTGGAAGCCGGCGCGCATTCGGATCTGGAACTGCGCGATCTGGCAATGTTCGAACTGTTCTATTCGAGCGGTTTACGGCTGAGTGAGTTGGTCGCGTTGAATCTGACCGATGTCGATCTGGACGATCAGTCGCTGATCGTCAAATCCGGCAAGGGCGGTAAAGACCGTGTGCTGCCGATCGGCGGCAAGGCGATCAGCGCGATCCGCAACTGGCTGCCGATCCGGAACAACACCGCCGACATCGAGGAAAAGGCGCTATTTACCTCGGTGAAAGGATTTAGGCTCGGCGCGCGCAGCGTGCAACTGCGCCTAGAACGCTGGCGCGTCGCGAAAGGGATTGCCGAACCCATTCATCCGCACATGCTAAGGCATTCGTTCGCGAGCCACTTGCTCGAATCGAGCCACGACCTGCGCGCGGTGCAGGAGTTGCTCGGCCACAGCAATATCGGCACCACGCAAATCTATACCCATCTGGATTTTCAGCATCTTGCCGAGATTTATGACCAGACGCATCCGCGGGCAAAAAAAACACCCGCCCCCTAATTGCAGGCGGAAAAAAAATCCAAAATCTGCTACCATGCAAGTTCTTTTTTCACCCAAAGCAATCTGTTGTCTGCAGTAAAGACAATTCAATCAGGATTCCAGAAATGGCGGCAAACGAATTAGAAGATAGTAAATCGAGAGGAGTACTCTGGGGCTTTGGCATGCTGGTGCTTGCCGCGCTCGTCATCGTTTTCATTTTGGGTGCCTGGTGGGGAACCGAACCGGATCAGTTCAGTGTCCAGGAAGAGGCGATGGAACGCGCCAAACTGACCAATACCACCGATATTCCGTTGGGCTATACCTATACCAACACGCTGGCCCATATCTCGGAAGTCCTGCTGCATAAATCCGGCGGCTATATCACCAACGACGTGGCGCCTCCCGGTTTGTTTCTTGACAACGTTTCGAATTTCGAATACGGCGCCTTGGTGATGCTGCGCGATGCGGTGTCGGCACTCAGAAACCACTTTTCGCGAGACCAGTCGCAATCCGACGAAGACCCCGACCTCAAAATCGCCGAGCCTTATTTTTATTACGAAAATGATTCCTGGGCGCTGCCGTCGACCGAAGCTGAATACCAAAAGGGCGTGGATGCGCTGCACAACTACATGTCGCGCCTGCAAAAATGGGACGGTAAAGTGAAGCGCGGGCAGTTTTATGCGCGTGCCGACAACTTGTGGCAATATTCCGAAGTGGTGATCAAACGCCTGGGCAACCTTTCGACCCGGCTCAGCGCCAGCACCGCGGGTGCAGATATCAGCCCGGCGTTCGCCGTGGTAGCCCCCGAAACCGACGTCACTTCCCGCAACCCCAAAGCCGGGTCGCTGCCGGAAACCCCTTGGCTGGAAATCGATGACGTTTTCTATGAAGCGCGCGGATCGAGTTGGGCGCTGCTGCATATCCTGAAAGCGGTCAAATCCGATTTCCATGACATTCTGCTCGACAAGCGCGCGATGAACACGGTCGACATCATGATCAAATCGCTCGAAAACGCGATGGCGCCGATCCTGAGCCCGATGATTCTAAACGGCAGCGGTTACGGCCTGTTCGCCAACTACTCTTTGACGATGGCGACGTATATCGCCCGCGCGAATGCCTCCGCATTGGACTTGCGCGACATCATGAACCGAGGTTAAAAGAATGGATGAACAAATCAACTACAATTTGACCAACATCGATACCTGGAAAAGGATCTTCTTCATGCTGATTTTTGCCGCGATCGGCGGCTTGGTCAGAATGCTGCTGTGGGCGGTGATCCTGCTGCAGGTCGCATCGACCCTGCTGACCGGCAAGGCGAACAAGAATATCCTGAATCTTGGCCGCAGCCTGTCGGTTTATACTTACCACATCCTATTATTCATGACTTTCAATACCGAAGCCCTGCCCTTCCCGTTTTCGGACTGGAATCAGACCGCGGAATTGAAGCTGCCCGAGAAATAACTTCCGTTTAAAAAACCAATGGATGGAGGCATTCTTCCCCATCCCCTGCTTGCTCTCCCGGTCTCATCAAAACCGGGAGGGCATGACGCTAAAGACCGTCCTGATCTTCCCAGTACTCTTCTTCGTCTTCATCTTCGCCGGCTGCCGAGACTTCCTCCGCCTGCGTCAACCCCTCGTCCAACAGCAACTCCTTCACATAACGGTATAACATCCGCGCCGACTTGGGCGGCTTCGCGGCCGCGATTTCCTTTTGCGCATTGCGGATCAACTGCCGCAATTGCTGGCTGTCGGCCTCCGGGTGATCGTCCAGCAATTCGGTCAGCGCCTCATTGCCCTCGGCGATCAGGCGGTCGCGCCATTGTTCGGCAAGATGATGCTCCCTGACCGCATGCACGCTTTTGTTCTTGATCCGCTCCAGTTTTTCGATTATAGGAGAGGCATCGATCAGATGCAGCTGACCTGCGATATATTTCAACAGCCGCTTGCGCGCGCCTTTATGCGGCATGCCGGAAACTTCCCTGACCGCTTGCAAAATCTTTTCCGGCAGCATCAGGGTATTTAACTGGTCGGGCGACAGATTCGACATTTCCTCGCCCAATACAAATAACGCAGCGATGTCCTTTTTTATTTGGGTCTTGTTCGGCCGTACCGCGTAATATTCGACGTCCTCATCAGAGCCGTCGTAATCTTCTTCAATCATCTTAAAACGCTTTATTCCTGTGATTCAACTGGGTTAACCCTCCGCCAGCTCCTCCGCCAAATAGTGCTTGATCTCCTGCCAGGCCTCCATTTTTTGGGGCAGGCTGAGGGCCGCATTGGTCGGACTGGTCGATGGCAGCCTATGATACACCAGATAGCCGAATCGTTCCGGCAATGTCGGCAATATATATTTACGGTAAATTTTTTCCGCCGTCATGCCGTTGAAAAATACATGTCGAATCTGGTCGTGGCGCCTGAAAAAATCGCTGAAATCATTGACGATGATCGAATCGAGCTCAATATCCGCATCCAGGCTACCGAGCCTTTGGCAGGTTTTCAACACATCCCAGAGCGCCACGCGATGCGTCATCAGAATGCCTTTGCGCAGCCCGTAACACAATTCGAGTTCCGCGCCGAACAACTGCCCCATGATCGCCCAGAACGCATTTTTACTGTGGCCATAATACTGTTCCCTGGCCTTCGACACTTTGCTGGGCATCGAGCCCAGAATCAACACCCGCGCATCCGGAGCGGCAATCGGGTCAAATCCGCTTATCTCCTGCATCCTCTTTTTCCTCTATAAATTACTCACAAGAGAGCCAGGCAAATTTGCGATAATATCCGGCTCATTGTAATTATAGGATACCCCCCAAATCATGTGGTTCAAGAATCTGACTATTTTTCGCCTGACCGAAGCGTTCACCTTGACACCCAGCGAACTGGAGCAAAAACTGCAAGCGCTTCTCTTCCGCCCCTGCGGGCCTCATGAAGAATTCAGTTTCGGCTGGACGCAGCCGATCGGCAAAGCGTCCGACCAACTGGTGCACGCCGCCAACGGCTTTATGATGCTGTGCGGAAAAAAGGAAGAAAAAGTGCTGCCTACGGCCGTGGTTAATGAAATGCTGCAGGAAAAAATCGGCGAGATCGAGGAGCGCGAAGCGCGCAAACTCGCCAAAAAAGAACGCACCACCCTAAAAGACGAACTGATGTTCGAACTGCTGCCCAAGGCATTTAGATTTTCGCGCAAAACCTATGCCTATATCGACCCCAAAGGCGGCTGGCTGCTGGTCGACTCGGCATCCGCCAAAAGCGCCGAAGACTTGCTCAGCAACCTGCGCAAATGCCTCGGCTCGCTGCCCGCGGTGCCGCTGAATACGATCGACAAACCGAGCGTGAACATGACCCAATGGTTGCTGACCCAGCAGGCGCCGGACGATCTGACGATCGAGGATGAATGCGAACTGCGCTCGCTGGAAGAAGAAGGCGGCATCATCCGTTGTAAAAAACATGACCTGACCGTGCCGGAAATCAAAAACCATCTCGATACCGGCAAGCAGGCGATCAAACTGGCCGTAAACTGGGCCGGACGCATTGCCTTTGTACTGGACGAACACCTGGCGCTGAAGCGCCTGCGTTTTCTCGACATGGTGCAGGATCAGGCCGCCGACATCGACGCCGGCAGCGCCGCCGAACGTTTCGACGCGGACTTTACGATCATGACGCTGGAACTGGCCGAATTGCTGCCGCGCCTGACCGCCTGGTTTGGCGGCGAAAACCGGTCTTGAATGAACAACACGCCCGGCCTTTGGGGTTCGGGCGTTTCTTCCAAAAACGGCAGACACAAAAAAAGCCCGGAGCATACGCCGCCGGGCTTTTTTTATGTGATTTAAGTCGTAAGACTTATTTCAACATGGTTTTGTGGAACAGTCTGTCCAATTTGTCGTTGGTTGCTTGAGCAGCATCAGCAGCGCGGTTAGCAGCCGCTTCAGCAGCAGCGGCGCGAGAAGATGCGTCGTTAGCAGCAGCCAGTGCGCTGGAAGCATCAGAAGAAGCTTTCGCAACGTCAGTCTTCAAACCATCGATTTGGCCTTGCAGATTTTCGATGTCACCGCTAGTGGCGCAACCTACAATCAAGCTGGCAGCCAATGCAATCATTGATAATTTAACAAGCTTTTTCATTTTCTTTTTCCTTATAAAAAAGTTACGACTACAAAAACAAATTAACCAAGAATATCATACCACAATATTTTAATCGAATGCTAACTTATTTTATCTTTACCACCATTCCCGGCTCCACATACCGGCTTAGATGGTCGATCTGAGTATTGGTCATGGCGATACAGCCATGGGTCCAATTCATGCTGCGATGGATTTTTTCATCCGCCGCCCCGAGACCGTGGATGCCGATTTGCCCGCCCAAAGGCGTGTTTTGCGGCGGAATCTGATGATTCTCGCTCGCTGCCACGATCCGCTCGTAAGTGCCTTTACTGATGAGGCCTTTGATCAAGGCCGTGCGCGCATCCTGGGCATTAGGATAAGTCAGCCCGAAAAACCGGCGAAAATTGCTTCTTTCACCGACCCAGCCGATCCGGTAATCGCCGTAGGGCGTGATGTCGTCGCCACGGTGAGTCTTGTACCCGGCGCCGCCCCGACCAATCGCGATATCCGGGATCGTGTCCACGGTCTGCTCGCCTTTTTTAACCTCAATCCTCAGCGCGGTCGTATCGATCAACAGCCACATACCGTCATCGGCAACCGCGATGCCCGCCAACAAACCACAAAACAACAGTAAACAAATTCGTAACATACTCTCTACACTCGGCAGCAGTTTTGGTGTATTTTAACTCCTACGGTCAATCGTCGCACTTAGGATTCATTATGCAGATAAATACAATAACAACTCAACCCTACAACGATCAAAATCCCGGCACATCAGGACTCAGAAAAAAAGTTAGAGTATTCCAAGAGCAAGGTTACCTCGAAAATTTTGTCCAGTCAATTTTCGACTCTCTCGAGGAAATCAATGGCAAAACCTTGGTGCTTGGCGGCGACGGCCGCTATTTTAACCGACAAGCCATTCAGACGATCATCAAAATGGCGGCCGCCAACGGCTTTGCCGAACTCATTATAGGCCAAGGCGGATTACTGTCCACTCCGGCCGCCTCCCACATCATTCGCAAATACGAGGCTTACGGCGGATTGGTGCTATCGGCCAGCCACAACCCGGGCGGACCCGACGACGATTTCGGCATCAAATACAACGTCAGCAACGGCGGCCCGGCCCCCGAAAAGTACACTAACGCATTTTACCAACGCAGCCTGACGATCGACAGCTATAAAATCGCCGAGATGGCCGACGTCGATCTCGATACGCTCGGCAGTTTTCAAATCGACGGCATCAAAATCACGATCATCGATCCGGTCAGCGATTATGCCGAACTGATGCAGTCGATCTTCGATTTCAACCTGCTGAAACAAAGCATCGGCTCCGGCTATATCACGCTGTGTTTCGATGCGATGCATGCGATCACCGGACCTTACGCCAAACGCATCTTAGTCGACATGCTCGGCGCGCCTGCCGATTCGGTGATCAATGCGGTGCCCCTGGAAGATTTCGGCGGCCATCATCCCGATCCGAATCTCGCGCACGCGCATGAATTGGCCGAACTGATGTTCAGCCCAAATGCGCCGACCTTCGGCGCGGCCTCGGACGGCGACGGCGACCGCAACATGATCACCGGCAGCAATATTTTTGTCACTCCCAGCGACAGCCTCGCCATCATGGCCGCGAACGCGCAGGCGATCCCGGCCTATGCCAAGGGACTCAGCGGCGTCGCGCGCTCGATGCCGACCAGCCAGGCGGTCGACCGGGTCGCGGCGGCCTACAACCTGCCCTGCTTTGAAACGCCGACCGGCTGGAAATTTTTCGGCAACCTGCTCGATGCCGGCAAAATCACGCTCTGCGGCGAGGAAAGCTTCGGTACCGGCTCCGATCATGTCCGCGAAAAAGACGGCTTATGGGCCGTCTTGTTCTGGCTGAACCTGATCGCCCGCAAACGCCAGTCGGTCGCGGACATCGTGCACGAACATTGGCAAAAATTCGGCCGCGACATTTATTGCCGGCATGATTATGAAGCGGTCGAAACCGGCATCGCGAACGGCATCGTCGAGCATTTACGCCAGCAACTGCCGTCCCTGCCCGGCCAGACCTTAGGCGCCTTTACGGTCAAATTCGCCGATGAATTCGGCTACACCGACCCGGTCGACGGCAGCGTCAGCAAAAACCAGGGCATCCGCATCGGCTTCACCGACGGTTCGCGGATCGTATTCCGCCTGTCCGGTACCGGCACGGTCGGCGCGACGCTCAGAATCTATCTGGAAAAATTCGAAGCGGACGCGTCGAAGCACGCTCAGGACGCCCAGGACGCCCTGGCCGAACTGATTGCGCTGGCCGAACGACTTTGCGAAGTCAAAAAGCGCACCGGCAGAACGTCACCGGATGTGATCACCTAACAAGGGGGACTAAGGGCATAAGGCGAAAGTTCAACGCTTTCGCCTGGCGCTCACACTTCAAAACTGTGCGCGAAGCCGTGCATCACGCAAATCAACAGCACGCCGGCCGCGATCAGTGCGATCTGCTCCAGCGAAGCCTTCAATTCGGTCTTTTTGTGCAAGGTCGGAATCAAATCGGCCACCGCGACATAGATGAAGCTCGACGCGGCCAGCGCCAGGATATAAGGCAGCATATGATGCAAATCCTCCAGGCTGAAATAAGCCAGCACGCCGCCCAACACCGTCGCCAGGCTGGATAGGATGTTATAGAACAGCGCCTTGGCCCTGCCGTAGCCGCTTTCCAGCAGAATCGCGAAATCCCCGACTTCCTGCGGGATTTCGTGCGCCGCGACCGCCAGGCTGGTCACGATGCCGAGTTTCGGGTCGGTCAGAAAGGCGGCGGCGATCAGGATGCCGTCGACAAAGTTATGAATGCTGTCGCCCAGAATGATCAACGCGCCGGCCGAATGCCGATGCTCCGGCCCATGGCTGTGCGCGTGATGGCCGTGCTCGTGTGCATGCGGCTCCTCGCCATGCGCCTCGCAGGTATTGAAATGACAATGCCGCCAGATCAGCAGTTTTTCGAGCACGAAAAAGCTCAGAATCCCGGCCAGGATCGTCGCGGACAAACCGCGGAACTGCTCCGGCTTGACTTCCTCGAAAGCGTGCGGGATCAAGCCCCAAAACGCAACCGCCAACAACGCGCCGATCGCAAAACTGATGCCATGCGGCAGCACGTGACTTCTCTTCTGGTCCGGCAGCAGCAGAAACAGCCCGGCCGCGAGTACACTCAGCACCCCGCCGAGGGTCGTAAAGATGATGATCAACAACAATAGATTCACGCGTTTAATCTCTCCAGATCAATGTCGCCATGCGTCCGGTAACCGTGTCCCGACGATAGGAATAAAACCGGTCCGCATCGGTGACTGTGCAAAAGCGGCCGCCGTAGATGTTCGTCACGCCCAGCGCATTCAGTTCGATGCGCGCCAGCCGATAAATATCGGCCAGCCATTTAGCGTCCGCTTGCGGCCTGAAGGCCTCGCCGAATGCCGGTGATTTTTGCACGAAGGCGGCGCGCACCTCCGCCCCGACTTCGAAAGCGCCGGGGCCGATCGCAGGACCCAGCCAGACCAGCAACTCCGCCCCCTCCATAGCCGCCACCGTATTGCCGATCACCCCGGCCAACAAACCGCGCCAGCCGGCATGGATCGCCGCGACACGGCGGCCGTCGGCCGAACACAACAGAAGCGGCAGACAATCGGCGGTCATCACCACACAGACCACGCCCGGCGCGTCGGCATAACTTGCATCGGCCTGCGGCGGCATCAAAGCAGCAGCCGCCTTCACGGCCTGATTGCTGTGAATCTGCTCCAGCCAGACCGGCTCGGACGGCAGCGCCAGACTTTCGCGGATAAACTTGCGGTTGCGCATCACCGCGTCAACATCGTCGCCGACATGCAGCGCGGGATTCAGGCTCTTATAAGGCCCGGCGCTGACGCCGCCGGTCCTGAGCGTCATCGCCGCATGCACGCCGGCCGGCGCAGGCCAATCGGGAAACAGAAAAGGCTCAGCGCCGCTCATTGTCTTCCAGGGCCTCCAGCAAACGCTGCATGTCTTCCGGCAAAGGCTGCTCCCATTCCAGATACTCCTCGGTGACAGGATGCAGCAGTCCTAGTTTCGCCGCATGCAGCGCCTGGCGCTTGAAATTGCGCAATTCGGCTTCGAGCCGTTCGCCGCAGTTCGGCGGCATTTGGAAACGGCCGCCGTAGACCGGATCACCGAGCAGCGGATAGCGGATATGCGCCATGTGCACCCGGATCTGATGCGTGCGCCCGGTTTCGAGCATCACCTGCATGAAGGTATGCTGCGCAAAACGCTTGAGCACCCGGTAATGCGTGACCGCATGCTTGCCTGCTTGCCTGACCGCATAGCGCTTGCGGTCGGTCGGATGCCGACCGATCGGCTCATCGATCGTGCCGCCGGCCGTCATCCAGCCGCGCGCGATCGCGAGATATTCGCGGGTAATCTCGCGCTCCTGCAACTGCTGCGTCAGGCTGTTATGCGCCTGCAAGGTCTTCGCGATCATCAAAAGGCCGCTGGTTTCCTTGTCGATTCGGTGCACGATGCCCGCGCGCGGCAAGGTTTCGAGATGCGGCTCATGATGCAGCAAGGCATTCAGCAAGGTGCCGTCCCAGTTGCCGACCGCAGGATGCACGACCAGACCGGCCGGCTTGTTGACTATCAACAGGCTGTCGTCTTCATAGACGATATCCAGCGGGATGTCTTGCGGTTCGGACTCGACCACGACCTCTTCTTCCGCCTCCAGCGTAATCTCTTCACCTCCGTCCAGCTTCTCCCTCGCCTTCAATACTCGGCCGTTCACCGTGACCCGGCCCGACTTGACCCAGGTTTGCAAACGGGTTCTTGAATAATCGGCAAATACTTCCGCCAATACCTGATCCAGGCGCATGCCCGCCAATTCATACGGCACCACGGCCGTCAATCTTTCCATCACAAGCTCTTCTGATTCGCTCTGCGTTAAGTTATACTCGTTCAATTAAACCGGTTTTGACAGCTTAATATCCGTTCTAAAACTCGCCTGCTTCTCTCGCTTTGGAGAGCAGTCAGGTTAAATACATCGTTGAGTTTAAACACCCTCATCCTAACCGTCTCCCGCAAAGGGGGAAGAGATCAAGCACGAGAGCCCTAAACCGGCAAGAAAACTGCTCATCTTACTACATCGATAGCACTATGCGATTAATTTTGTTAAAAAGTTTATTTATTTGCTGGCTGGGCCTGTCGCTGACCGGCTGCGAATCGCTGAAAAATTTCTCGTTCAGCAAGGATTCCGAGACCGAAGACGAATACAAAGACTGGAATCTCGAAAAATTCCGCAAGGAGGCGCAAACCGCCGTCGATGCCGGCAATTACGAAAAGGCGGCCAAGCTATACGAAGCGCTGGAGGCTCGCTATCCGTTTGGCGAAACTTCCGCGCAAACCCAGCTCGACGTGGCCTATGCCTATTATAAGAGTAACGACCCCGACGCCGCGCTCGCGGCCGCCGACCGCTTCATCAAGATCAACCCGCGTAATCCGAGCGTCGATTATGCCTATTATCTGAAAGGGCTGGTCAATTACAACCGCGGCTTCGGCTTTGTGGACCGCTTCCTGCCGACCGACACCTCGCAACGCGATACCAGCACGGCCAAGGAAGCCTATGAAAATTTTTCGGAACTGGTCAAGCGCTTCCCGAACAGCAAATATGTACCGGATTCCAAACAGCGGATGATCGCGCTGAAGAACAACCTGGCGATGCATGAAGTGCATGTCGCCCGCTATTACATGAAACGCAAGGCTTATGTCGCCGCCGTAAACCGGGCATCGGAAGTAATCGAAAAATACCAGCGGACGCCGGCGGTGCCGTTTGCTTTGGAAGTCTTGAAGGAAGCCTACGAAAAACTGGAGATGCCGGATCAAGCCAGCAATATCGACCGGATTTACCGGCAAAATTACCCGGACGGCCCGCCGGTTCCCGAGCACAAGAATGCGACTTTTTCGCACAAGGTCTGGGATTTTATCGGCTTGGAAAAATAGCGGGAATTGGCGTTACCGCGGCGGCGCCCGCTGCGCCGCCGTCATTTGATTCAATGCAGGGAGCGCAGACACTCACCCACAAAGAGCGGCAAAATCAGCCGCCCTTGACCTTCTTCTCCAACTCTTCCCGGCTCAAATGCCGCACCGCTTCGCCTTTGACCATATAGATCAAATGCTCGCAGATGTAACAGGCATGATCGCCTATCCGCTCCATCGCGCGCACAGTCCACAGCACGTTGATCGTGCGGGTGATGTTGCGCGGGTCCTCCATCATGTGCGTGATTAACTGGCGGATGATGCTCGCATATTCGCGATCGACATTGTCATCCAGGTGGGTAATCGCCGGCACTTCCTCGATGCTCATCCGCGCAAACGCGTCGAGCGAGCGGTGCAGCATGTCTTTGACCAGATTCGACATATGCTGGATTTCATAATACTGATCGATCTTGCCGTCGCTGTCGGCCGACTGAATTGCCAATTTCGAGATGCGCTCGGCCAGGTCGCCGACGATTTCGAGCTCGTTGATCACCTTGATCACGGTCAGGAGTAAGCGCAGATCGAACGCGGCCGGCTGTCTGAGCGCCAGAATCTGTGTGCATTCGCGGTCGATCTCGACCTCCAACGCATCGACCTGATTGTCCTGTTTGATCACCAATTCGGCCATTTCGATGTCGCCCGTCGAAAAGGCCTGCATCGCGAGTTCCACTTGCTGCTCGACCAAACCGCCCATCGTCAGCACTTTGTTGCGGATGTCTTCGAGTTCTTTGTTGAACTGCCCGGAGATATGATGCCCGATTTTATTGCTGTCCATTGTCCCCTCCTTTAACCGTAACGGCCGGTGATGTAATCTTCTGTCTGTTGCTTTCTGGGATTCGTGAACAGCTCGCTGGTGGAGCCCATTTCGATCAGTTCACCCATGTACATGAAAGCCGTGTAATCGGACACGCGCGCTGCCTGCTGCATGTTGTGCGTCACGATAACGATAGTATAGTGCTCCTTCAATTCGTTGATCAGCTCCTCGATTTTCAGGGTTGAGATCGGATCGAGGGCCGAAGCCGGCTCGTCGAGCAATAACACTTCCGGCTCGATCGCAATCGCGCGCGCGATCACCAGACGCTGCTGCTGGCCGCCGGACATACCGAGCGCATTGTCGTTCAGACGGTCTTTCATCTCATCCCACAGCGCCGCGCCGCGCAGCGCCTTTTCGACCGTTTCCTCGAGCGTAATTTTATCGTTGATGCCCTGAATCCGAAGACCGTAGGCGACATTTTCGAAAATCGATTTCGGAAACGGATTCGGTTTCTGGAACACCATGCCGACCCGCCGGCGCAGCGCCGCGACGTTGACCGACTTGTCATAGATATTGTCGCCATCCAGCAAGATCCGGCCTTCGATGCGCGCGCTGTCGACCAGATCGTTCATCCGGTTGATGCAGCGCAACAACGTCGATTTGCCGCAGCCGCTGGGGCCGATATAGGCGGTGACCTTTTTTTTCGGAATATCCATATTGATGCCGTGCAAGGCCTGTTTTTCTCCATAAAACAGGTTCAGATTGTCGACCTTGATGCAGACTTCGGAAGTCTCGGCCTGATCGATCGGACCACGCAGAATCGATTTCATGTCGATCGCATGGGTGCGTGCTTGTTGTGATGTCATGATGATTAACCTTCAAGAGCTCTATATTTTTCCCTCAGATGGTTGCGGATTACGATCGCGGACAAATTGAGCCCGACAATCACCACGACCAACAACAACGATGTCGCATAAACCAAGGGTCTTGCCGCCTCGACATTCGGACTTTGAAAGCCGACGTCATAAATATGAAAGCCGAGGTGCATGAATTTTCGTTCCATGTGTAAAAACGGGAAGTTGCCGTCCAACGGCAATGACGGCGCCAGTTTGACCACGCCGACCAGCATCAACGGCGCCACCTCGCCGGCCGCCCGGGCGACCGCCAGAATCAAACCGGTCATCATCGCGGGGCTCGCCATCGGCAATACCGTGTGCCACAACGTTTCAAACTTGGTCGCGCCGAGCGCCAGGCTGCCTTCGCGGATCGATTTCGGAATCCGCGCCAGGCCTTCTTCGGTCGAGACGATCACGACCGGCAGCGTCAACAGCGCTAGCGTGATCGACGCCCACATCAGGCCCGGCGTGCCGAACATCGGCGCAGGCGCGGCTTCCGGATAAAACAGACGGTCGATCTTGCCGCCCAAGATATAAACAAAAAATCCCAGGCCGAACACGCCGTAAACCACCGACGGCACCCCGGCCAGATTGTTCACCGCGATCCGGATCAGCCGCGTCATGAAACCCTGTTTCGCATATTCGCGCAAATACACCGCCGCGATCACGCCGAACGGCGTCACGATGATCGACATGATCACCACCATCAGAATGGTGCCGTAAATCGCCGGAAAAATGCCGCCTTCGGTATTCGCCTCGCGCGGATCGTCGGTCAGAAATTCGACCAATTTGGCCAGGTAATGGCCGATTTTGCCGAACACATTCATCTTGTTCGGCTGGTAAACCCTGACCACCTTGGCCAGCGCAATCTCGTGTTCGCTGCCGTCGTCCGCCGCCGCGACAAAACTGCCTTTGCGGATATCCTGGTACAAGGAAACCAATTGGGCCTGGAGCTTCTTATACTCGGCATCCAACGCCGACTTTTCGGCCGCGATGCGTTGCTGCGCCTTCGCATCCCAGCGTTTTTCCAACTCCAGCTTGCGCTGTTCCAGTCGCAGCCGCTCGAGGTCGTAGTTGACCGCGCCGATTTCCTTTTTTTCCAGATGGGATATTTTCTCGAAAATATCCAGCGCGGCCTTTAGCCGTTCCTGCAAGACCGGCATCGCCTCCGGCCCTTCGGCAACCACCTTGCCGCCGTCCTTGACTGCGACCAGACGGCCATAGAAATTACCCCATTCGCGCCGTTCGACCGCGATCAACTCGGGCGGATTGCTCTGCTGTTTGACTCGGCGAGCCTGTATCCAGCGAAAATCGGCGCCGCTGACATCACGGTTGCCGGTTTTGATCTGGTATTGCACCAGCACATCCTCGTCGTCGGCCATCGCATATCCGGTCGCTTTCGCCATCGCCGCCGGCGTGATACTGGTATCGATCAATTCGCCGACAATATCGCGCACTTGGCCGCTGTCTTCCTGATAACCGAATTGCACCAGTTCGCCCGGCCAAAAATGCCCGATGCCGCGCACGAATATCAGCCCCATCACGCCCAACACCATGATCAGACAGGCGCTGACCGCGGCGGCATTCAGCCAGATCCAGGGATTGCCGCTTTTAAACCATAACTTGATCATAACGAACTGTATTTTTCGCGTAGACGCTGACGGATGACTTCGGCCAGCGTGTTAAAAATGAAAGTGAACATAAACAGCACCAACGCGGCCAGAAACAACACCCGATAATGCGTACTGTCGACTTCCGCCTCCGGCATTTCGACCGCGATGTTCGCCGCCAGGGTTCTGAGTCCCTGAAACACGCTGAAATCCATCACCGGGGTGTTGCCGGTCGCCATCAATACGATCATCGTCTCGCCGATCGCGCGGCCGAGACCTATCATCACCGCCGAAAATATGCCGGGACTCGCGGTCAGCAGCACGACCTTGGTGACCGTTTGCCAAGGCGTTGCGCCCAATGCCAGGGAGCCGACCGTCAAATGCTTCGGCACACTGAAGATCGCGTCTTCCGCAATCGAGAAAATGGTCGGCACCACCGCAAAACCCATCGCGACGCCGACGATCAGCGCATTGCGCTGATCGTAGCCGATGCCCCATTCGCGGCTGAACCACTCACGCAGCGAACCGCCGAATAAGGCTGACTCCAGCGGTACGCTGACCTCAAACGCAAACCAGCCGGTAAACAGCAGCACCGGAATTAATAACACCGCCTCCCAGCCGTCGGGAATTTTATGCCGGATCGCTTTCGGGGCAAGTTGCCAAAGCAGCGCAAACAGCAGCACGCCGACCGGCAGCAGAATCAGCGCCGAAAAGATACCGGCCAGATGTTTTTCGATGAAAGGCGCCAGCCACAAGCCGGCCAGGAATCCCAGAATCACCGACGGCAAGGCGCCCATCAATTCGATGGTCGGCTTGACCACTTGGCGCATCGCCGGGGCCATGAAATAAGCCGCGTATATCGCACCCAGCAAAGACAGCGGCATCGCGACCAGCATCGCGTAAAACGCCGCCTTCAAGGTGCCGAATACCAGCGGCGTCAGGCTGTATTTCGGCTCGAAATCATTCGCTGCCGAAGACGATTGCCAGACATACTCGGGTTTTTGGTAGCTTTCGTACCAGACTTTGCCCCAGATCGATCCGAGCGAGACTTCTGGATGTTCGTTGCTGACCTTCCAGAAATGCACTTGGCCATCCTCGGACTGCATCAGTAAGGCATTCGCGCGCGGCGACAAGGCCGCCGCCACAGGATTCGCCGCGAAACTTTCCTCGAGCAAGCGCCTTTCCGCGGTCGAATTGAAGACCCCCATTTTACCGCCCGCATCAAAAGTCATGAAACCCTTGCGCCGCTGCTCGGATTCGATCGCGATGACCGGCTTATCGGAAACCTTGAAGGCCCTGATCTTTTTCAGCACCACATTATTCAATTCATCCTTGGCCTTGCTCCACTGAGCAACCAGTCCGGAAGAATCGGCGACCATCAGCGACAGATCGCCGTTTAGAAATACCAGACGGGTAATCGAGAGGCCCGCTTCGACCACATTTTGGCGTTGTCTGAGCACTGGCGCGCTTTTATCGGTGATATTGAAAAAACTGATGCTACCGTCGCGGCCGGCCAGAAACAGACTCTCGCCGTTCTTGTCGATCAACATCTCGGTGATGTCGCCCGCCTGAATATCCAGTTCCGCGTCAAGCCGTTGCAACGCCGCCTCTTCGGCAAACAGCGACTGCTCCTTTTCAAAATTGGCCAAATGAATCTTGTCGCCGGTTTTCGCGGCGATCACCGTCGCATCGTCTTCCCATTTGAGCGCGACCTTGTCGACCGGCGTCCCCGTCTCGACTATCATCAACGGCGCCTCGCCGAGAGGATAGCTGAGCTCAGGCTTAATCTTGCGGGCATCGTTCGCGTAGGTTACCTTATATTGGTCCTTAACCACGACCGCGCCGCCGTTCGACAATCCATAGATGAAGACGCCGGCATTGGCCGGGCTGCCCGGCGCGAAGCTGGTGATCGAGACGCCTTCGGGCACCGCGATCGCCTGAGTTAGCACGGTCTTGCCGGTAGCCACTTCAAAAAACACCACCTGGCCATTGTCGGTGAAACGGGCCGCAAGCTCATTCTGCTCCTCGATTTCGAGGAACAGCGTTTTACCCAGCGACTGTTCGGGCACCGCATACTGGCTGACCCGCGTCGCCGAGGCCTCGACAAACAGCGGATAGACCACATAGAGCAGGTAAAAGAAAATCAGAACGATCGCGACAAGAATGCCGAGACCACCGATGATGACGCCATAACGCGCCAATGTATCCTTGATCAAACGCCACCGCTGATAATAACCGGCAGCCGACTGTTGAATGGAGCCTGGCATGTTTCTAAGGTTGTTTATTTCAGACATGCAAAGATGCTAGCTTTTAAAAGTGACAATGATATAACAACATCAAAAAAAACGGCCAAGATTCGTTCCATAAATCTTGGCCGTCCAATCGAAAAGTTGCCATCTGAGAGAAGATACCGGCACGCTATGCCGGTATTCAGTGACGCTTTTCCCTAACCTGAGTACAAGGGGAATATACTGCGGAAATCCTATTTATTTGAGCGCTTCCATATATTTTTGAACTACCTTCACAGGCAGCGGAATATAACCGTCCTTGATTACGACTTCCTGGCCTTCCTTGGATAAAACCATCTTCATGAATTCATTCTCGAGCGGCGCCAGCGGCTGGTTAGGCTTCTTGTTCACATAGACGAACAAATAGCGCGTCAACGGATAAGTGCCGTTCAGCGCATTTTCGGGCGTCGCTTCGACATAATTGGTGGTGCCTTTTTTGGCCAAAGGCACCATTCTGACGCCGGAAGTCGTATAACCCATGCCGGAGTAACCGATACCGTTCGTCGAAGAAGTAATCGATTGCACGACCGACGCAGAACCGGGTTGTTCGTTCACGTTGCTCTTAAAGTCGCCTTTACAAAGCGCGTTCTCCTTGAAATAACCGTAAGTACCCGATACCGAGTTACGGCCATATAACTGGATGCTTTTCGCGCCCCAGGCCTTCACGCCGGCATCGCCCCAGTTTTCGATTTCTTTGCTGCCGCCGCATTTCAGCGTCGAGGAAAAGATCGCGTCAACTTGATCCATCGACAGGCCCTTGATCGGGTTATCCTTGTTCACCATCACCGCCAAGGCGTCAACGGCGACCGGAATCGCGGTCGGCTTATAGCCGTATTTGTCTTCGAAAGCCTCGATTTCGTCGTCTTTCATTTCCCGGCTCATCGGGCCCAGATTCGAGGTGCCTTCGGTCAGCGCAGGCGGCGCGGTCGAAGAACCTGCGGCCTGAATCTGAATATTCACATTCGGGTAGAAACGATTGAAAGTCTCGGCCCACAAAGTCATCATGTTCGCCAAGCTATCGGAGCCGACGCTGGACAAGTTGCCTGAAATCCCGCTAGCGGTTTGATAGGCAGGAAGGTTCGGGTCAACGGCCAATTTGGCGGCTGCCTGGCTGCTCAGGGGAGCGAATGACACAACACCCAGCGCCAATGCCAGCGATGTTTTTTTAAACGACAATTTCATATCAACTCTCAAAAAATAGATAGGTAAATGGACTCGTTGGAATTCATTGCGCATAGGTTAGTCATTGAATATGACAGAATTATGACAGCAGCAGAGTTTTCCACGTATGCTGATACGACCGAGTACAATAACGCGGCATACAGGCTATCTATTGATGTTAGAGCTGTGAGGCTTGAATAAAAGTTTAAGCTGAACGGATTGTGCTATGAAATTTTTCGTGCCTTTCGCGTTTTTTGTGGACAATGCATAAAGAACCGAGCAGGAAGCGGAACAAGACGACGAAAAGGGCTCTATCTCGCAGCATAACGGCGCAAATTCGCATCGCCGAGCCGCTCCAGCCAATAGCCGGCAGGCTCGGGTTTCGACAAGGCAAAGCCTTGCCGAAAGCGGGCGCCGCTGTGTTCGGCAATCGCCAATTGCCGCGCCGATTCGATGCCTTGCACGACGACTTCCCCGCCCGCCTGATGGATCAGATCGACGATCTTCGGCAAAACCTTCATGACTTTTTCATTGACGACCGCCTCCCTCAGCAAATCGCCGTGCAATTTGACGAAATCCGGCGTGATTTTCCACAGCCGTTTGACATAGGTCAGCTCCCTGCCGAAATCCGAAATCGCAATTTTGAAACCGCGGTCGCGGAAATTCCGCAAAGCCTTGTCGAGCGTCTGCTGATGTTCGAGAAAACTTTCCTCGAGTTCGATCACGACCCGATCCACCGGTACCGAGTGCGCATGCACGATCGCTTCAAAAACCTTGCCATGCGCATCGACTTGCGACAACAGCGCCGGATGCACGTTGATAAATAACAGGTCCTGTTCCTGTTTGAAGGCGAGAAAATTGAGCAGATGCAGGGTGCGGCAGATTCGATCGAAGAGCACCAAACCGCCGGCCTCCTCGATGTAGCGGAATACGAACTTGGGCTCGACCGGCAAGGCCCTCCCGATCGAAGGCCTGAGCAGGGCTTCATAGCCTATCGTCTGCTGATCGCTTCCTGTCGTAATGGGCTGAAAAACGCTGTCCAGCGCGAAGCCCCGGAACAGGCCGGAATAGCGGCTCGGTTTATCCTCTTTCAGATATTGCGTAAAATCATCAAGAAAGGCATCCTGCATTTTTTCGTTTAATACTTCGATTACGCTTTGGCTCATGGCGGCTTACTCCGGTGTAGAACAGGGCTAAACACCGATGATTCAGAATCGGCGGACTCACAACCTCTTCCGACCGAAAAAAAAAGGCGGGGTAAACCCGCCCAGAGGGCACATAACAAGGCTAATGACGATCGATCGGCGGTATTTGCACTTGCTGACGATCTTAGTGAAATTTTAATATTTGATAAAACGATATTATTCGATGGCTATATCTGTTAATTGCAGGGTGCGCCGCTCTCAGGCTCGCCTCGGCGCCTTGCCTAACGCAGTAGATTCAGCCCCTCATCTCAGAGTAGAATAGCGCTTTGCCTGGTTTTCCGGTTGGCATAGCGTCCGAGCGGAACCGACTTTCCTCGCCTACCCTGCTTACCGCCCTCAAGCCCATTCAAATAAGAGTTCGATTTCATGTCCGGTTTTTTCTCCAAACAACGCATTACCGCCTCCCAAGGTTATAACCGCTGGATGGTGCCTCCCGCCGCCTTGTCGGTGCACCTCTGCATCGGCCAGGCCTACGCCTTCAGCGTGTTCAATGATCCCTTGAGCAAGCTGATCGGCATCACCGCATCCACGCCCGACGACTGGAAACTGACCACGCTGGGCTGGACTTTCAGTCTCGCGATCGTGTTCTTAGGCCTATCGGCCGCCTTCGGCGGCAAATGGCTCGAAAAAGTCGGCCCCCGGCTGACCATGTTTGTCGCCGCCTGCTGTTTCGGCGGCGGCTTCTGGATCGCCGCGCTGGGCGTGTATCTGCATCAAATCTGGCTGGTCTATGCCGGCTATGGGGTGATCGGCGGCATCGGGCTAGGTCTCGGCTACGTATCGCCGGTGTCGACGCTGATTAAATGGTTTCCGGACCGGCGCGGCATGGCCACCGGCATGGCGATCATGGGCTTCGGCGGCGGCGCGATGATCGGCGCGCCGCTGGCGGTTTTGCTGATGGATCATTTCAAGTCGGCGACCTCGGTCGGCGCGCTCGAAACCTTCATGGTGATGGGCAGCGTGTATTTCGTATCGATGCTGATCGGCGCCTTGACGATACGGGTTCCGCCGAACGACTGGAAACCCGAAGGCTGGACGCCGCCGGTCATTCAGAACAAGATGATCACGAATAATCATGTGCACATCGACCGTGCCTTGCTGACGCCGCAGTTTTATTTGCTGTGGTTGGTGCTGTGTTTGAATGTGACCGCCGGCATCGGAGTCTTGGGTCAGGCGTCGGTAATGATTCAGGAAATGTTCAAGGGTGCGGTCACGCCGGCCTCGGCGGCCGGCTTTGTCGGCTTGCTCAGTCTGTTCAACATGGGCGGGCGTTTTTTTTGGTCCTCGGCCTCCGATTTTCTGGGCCGCAAGAATACCTACATCATTTTCTTCGCGCTCGGCGCGGTGCTTTACGCGACCGTGCCGACGCTGGGCCAGCTCGGCAACATCGGCCTGTTCATCCTGTTATATGCGATCATCATGAGCATGTACGGCGGCGGCTTCTCGACGATTCCGGCCTATCTGGCCGACATCTTCGGCACCCGCTATGTCGGCGGTATCCACGGCCGCCTGTTGACTGCCTGGTCAACCGCAGGGGTCGCAGGGCCGGTCCTGGTCAACTATATCCGCGAGTTTCAGATCGCCCAAGGGGTTCCGAAGTCGGATGCGTACAATGTGACGATGTATATCATGGCCGGCGTTTTAGTCATCGGCTTCATTTGCAATATGCTGATCCGGCCGGTGCACGCAAAACATCACATGCGCCATGATGAATTCGATGAACTCGACGGTGTTTTTCCACACGGCGCGGCGCCCGACGCGCACTAAGCCTGCTCGCTGATTAAAGAGACGAAAGATGAAACATCCTGATAAACCAAAATCCACCCCAGTGGCGCTGGTGCTGCTGTTTTGGCTGTACGTCGCCGCGCCGCTGACCTGGGGAATCTGGTCCACGTTGAAAAAGGCGATGGCGCTGTTTAACTGACTTCAAGCTGGGCATGCATGGCATGCCCTAAATCCACTCGGTACGCGATGCGTTCCCTATAAAATCAAGGTAACGGCACCGGATGCGTAAACACCGAATCGTTGTCCTTGACCTGGTCATGACAGGCCAGACATTCCTGCACAAATGACTGATCCGCGCCATAAGGCTTCTGCTCCATGCCGAGCCAGCGCGCAAACCCCCAGCCTCGGGTCTTCACATATTTGGCGGAGTCCTTGATCATGAATTCCGCATGCACGAACTCGCCGGGCACGGTAGCCGCCTCCCATTTCGGATGAATCTGATCCTTCCAGGCCAGCTTGCCGAGGATGCTTCCATCCGGCCAGGGTTTGGTATTGCCGGCTCTGGCCGCATTGACCGCCGTGTCGTTGCCTATGATTACCCGCATCGACTCCTTGTCCTGCCGGTGCGATACGCCGATCACGCGCCAGTTTTTGTAATAGGCCGGCAGTTCGATGCCGTTCGGCGCCGGCGCTGGCTTCTCGGTCGCCAGGACGCTGCTTGCGGCAAGCAAGGCGCCAAGAGTTAAGGTACTGATCAATTTCATCGGTTGCTCCTCTGAGTGTATTGGCAATCGGGGTTTATCTAGGCTTTTATTGCCCGCCCCGGATTATTGCCGATTATACCGGATTGCTGGCCAAATCATCAGCCGATGACTTACTGCCTCAAGCGAGCCCCTATCCGAAAAAATTCCGGACAAAAAAAACCCAAGCCGTGTGGCTTGGGTTTTCGGATTAAGAGCTTGGCAATTCCCTACTTTCGCATGGCAACCTGCCACACTATCATCGGCGCTAAGCGGTTTCACTTCCGAGTTCGGGATGGGATCGGGTGGTTCACGCTCGCTATGGTCACCAAGCAAACTGGTGCGGTTGACGATGATTGTCAACCTTCGGCAGGGCTGTCGCCGTGCCTTGGAAATCTGTAACATTTCGGTTCTCTTGCAGTCAAGCGTCAGCTGAACTGTAGTTTTCTTCTACAGCCACCCAAACCGATTGGGTGTTATATGGTCAAGCCTCACGGGCAATTAGTACACGTTAGCTACGCCCATTACTGGACTTCCACACCGTGCCTATCAACGTCGTAGTCTCCGACGGCCCTTCAGGGGACTTGAAGTCCCAGTGAGATCTCATCTTGGGAGGGGCTTCCCGCTTAGATGCTTTCAGCGGTTATCCTGTCCGAACGTAGCTACCCGGCAATGCCATTGGCATGACAACCGGAACACCAGCGGTTCGTCCACTCCGGTCCTCTCGTACTAGGAGCAGCTTCCCTCAAATCTCAAACGCCCACGGCAGATAGGGACCGAACTGTCTCACGACGTTCTGAACCCAGCTCGCGTACCACTTTAAATGGCGAACAGCCATACCCTTGGGACCTGCTTCAGCCCCAGGATGTGATGAGCCGACATCGAGGTGCCAAACACCGCCGTCGATATGAACTCTTGGGCGGTATCAGCCTGTTATCCCCGGAGTACCTTTTATCCGTTGAGCGATGGCCCTTCCATACAGAACCACCGGATCACTATGACCTACTTTCGTACCTGCTCGACCTGTCCGTCTCGCAGTCAAGCACCCTTATGCCATTGCACTCAGCGCATGATTTCCGACCATGCTGAGGGTACCTTCGTGCTCCTCCGTTACTCTTTGGGAGGAGACCGCCCCAGTCAAACTACCCACCAGACACTGTCCCCAATCCGGATTACGGACCTAGGTTAGAACTTCAAATAAACCAGGGTGGTATTTCAAGGTTGGCTCCACAGAAACTGGCGTTCCTGCTTCGAAGCCTCCCACCTATCCTACACAAGTCGATTCAAAGTCCAGTGTCAAGCTATAGTAAAGGTTCACGGGGTCTTTCCGTCTAACCGCGGGTAAACTGCATCTTCACAGCTATTTCAATTTCACTGAGTCTCGGGTGGAGACAGTGTGGCCATCGTTACGCCATTCGTGCAGGTCGGAACTTACCCGACAAGGAATTTCGCTACCTTAGGACCGTTATAGTTACG